>CAZRKV010000040.1:0-14607 GCA_964600305.1 uncultured Nocardioides sp.
CCGCCGCTCCCGCACCCGATCGGCCAGACCGCAGACCGACAGGTCCTCGACCGGGGTGGCGGCGACGGGCGCTGTGGTCATGCTTGCATTGTATTCGAACACATGAGCGAGGACAAGGGGTCCATCCACACCCCTCAGGCCGGGCTCTCCTCCGCCCGGTCGGCCTCGCCGCGACCGAGGTGGGCGGCGTAGGTCGACCCCCACTCGTCGAGGAGGTCGACGAGGCCGCTCAGGGACCGGCCCAGGGGCGTGAGGGAGTACTCGACCCGGGGCGGCACCTCGGCGTACACCTCCCGCCGGACGACGCCGTCGTGCTCGAGCTCGCGCAGCTGGCGGGTGAGGACCCGCGGCGTCACCGGACCCACCGCGCGGCGCAGCTCGCCGAACCGGTGGGTGCCCCGGTGGAGGTGCTTGACGGCCGTCATCTTCCAGGCTCCGCCGAGGACCGCGATGGCCACCTCGACGGGGCAGACCTCCAGGGCGCGCTCGACGGGGGTGCGAGGCGGTCCCACGGTATCCATTCCGTCACTACCAGACATACATGTACGTACTTGCCGGGAACGCGGTACACGCCCAGACTCGCACGAACAGACCCCCGAGGGAAGGAACCTGCGATGGACGCGCTGTGGGTCCTGGCCCACCCGGACCCGCACTCGCTCAACGCCCACCTGTGCCGGGTCGGCGTGGGCGCGTTGCGCGAGGCCGGCTGGGCGGTCGAGGTGTCCGACCTCCACGCCACCGGCTGGGACCCGGTGCTGGTGACCGAGGGCGGGGCCGACGTCGTGGCCGAGCAGCGCAAGCTGCGGCGGGCCGACCTGGTCGTGCTCCAGTTCCCGCTGTGGTGGTACGGCATGCCGGCCGTGCTGAAGGGCTGGGTCGACCGGGTCTTCGAGGCCGGCTTCGCCTACGACGTCCTCGACCCGGCGACCGGGCGGGCGCGCAAGTACGGCGACGGGGGGCTCGCCGGCAAGCGGGCCCTCGCGCTGGTGACGGCCGGGGACCGCCCGGGCTCGCTGGAGCCGCGGGGCATCAGCGGCAGCATCGAGGACGTGCTCTGGCCGCTGCTGCACGGGACGTTCTGGTACACCGGCATGGCGGCCCTGCGGCCGCACCTGGTCACCCGGGCCCGCGAGCTCTCGCCGTCCGGCGTCACGCAGGTGGAGGAGGACCTCGTGGCGCGGTTGGGGCAGGTGCAGGACGAGACCCCGATCCCCTACCTCCCGCTGACCGAGGAGCACTACGACCACGCCATCCGGCTGCTCCCGCACGTGTGCCCCGACGAGTCCGGCAACGCGGCCCACGTGGGGGCCCCGGTCAGGTGAGCCGGTAGAACCGGAACAGGTCGTGCTCGATCGGGAGCACCTGCACCCCGCCGAACCCGGCACCGCGGGCGTAGGTCTCCAGGGTGGCGGAGCGCATCACGGTGCCGGTCCCCACCGACCCGGGGTGGGAGAGGCCGTCGGGGAGGCAGACCAGGAGCGAGAGGCCGTACATCAGTCGCTCCACCGGGTCCCCCACGCCCCCGAAGGCGTCCGGGACCCGCTCGTCCATCACCAGCACCGTGCCCCCCGAGGCGCGCATCGCCCGCGCCGCGGTCAGCACCGCCACCGGATCCGACAGGTCGTGGATGCACTCCAGGGCCGTCACCAGGTCGTAGCGCGGTTCGGGCGCCAGCGCGGCCACGTCGACGTGGTGGAACTCCACGCGGTCGCCGACCCCGTGGTCCGCCGCGTGCCTCCGGGCGGCCACCACGGACGCCTCGTCCACGTCGTACCCGTCGACGTGCGCGTCGGGGTAGGCCCGGGCGATCCCGATCGAGGACCATCCCTCGCCGCACCCGACATCTGCGACCCGGCCGCCCCGCTCCAGGGCCGTGGCCACCTCCGGCAGCGAGGCCAGCCACTCCGGCCCCAGCAGGGACAGGAACAGTGCGCGGTTCGCGTCCGCCTGTGCGGTGCGCATGAGGTCGCCGTACGCCGCCCACGGCACTCCACCGCCGGTGCGGTAGGCCTCGGTGAGGGCCGGCAGCTGCACGGTGGCCGCGGCGATCATCCGGGCGAACGGCGTGAAGAAGTCCAGCGTGGCGGGGTCGGCGAGCACCGGGACGTGGTCGGCGGGCAATCGGAAGCGCCGCTCCCCGGCCGGCAGCGAGGGATCCTCGACCTCCAGGATGCCGGCGACGGTCTGGTGCTCCAGCCACTCGCGCGCGTAGCGCTCCGCCACGCCCGTGTCGGCGGCGAGCTCGACCGACGTCGCGGGGTGGTCCGCGAGCCGCCGGTACCAGCCGAAGTGGTCGCCCAGGTGGACGCTCACCAGGTCCAGCGAACCCAGGGCCGCGTCGAAGAGACGCTCACCCAGGGCCTCGGTCTCCATGCCGTCCACGCAAGCACGGCAGGGGACCCGTGTCATCCCCGATGCGGTATGGCCCCCAGCTACTCGCCGGATCCCGGCATCCCGGGGTCCCCCTGCTCGGCGGCACGCTGCTGACGCCACGCCTCGATCGCGGCACGCTTCTTGCGGCGAGCGCGCCACCACCCCAGCAACGACGAGGTGCGCTCGGTGACGGTGGGTTGGCCGGGGTTGCCGAACAAGCCCCCAGCCCCGGGGGCGGTGCCGTAGCGAGCGACGTTGGCCATCTCGTCGAGCTCGCGGGTGTCCGGGGTGGGGTCCGGATCACCGGGCCGACGCTTCGCTCCTGCCATCGCCCCAGTCTCGCTCACCGGTGCGTCGTGGGAGCCGGAACACGCTGACCGCGTACCGCGTGCCACACTGCCGCCGTGGTCGACACCTCGGGACTCACCCACCACGTGGCCCGGCTCAACGGCATCCGCCTGCACTGGGTGGAGGTCGGGGAGGGCCCGTTGGTGCTGCTCGTGCACGGCTTCCCGGAGTCCTGGTACTCCTGGCGCCACCAGCTCCCCGCGCTCGCTGCGGCCGGCTACCGCGCGGTCGCGATCGACGTCCGCGGGTACGGCCGGTCCTCGCAACCCCCCGCGGTGGAGGACTACCGGATCCTGCGCCACGTCGCGGACAACGTCGCCCTGGTCCAGCACCTCGGGGCCGGTACGGCGGCGGTCGTCGGCCACGACTGGGGCGCCCCGATCGCCTGGGCCTCGGCCCAGCTGCGACCCGACCTGTTCACCGCCGTCGCCGGGCTGTCGGTGCCCTTCGCCCCGTCCGGACCGAACCGGCCCAGCGACGCGTTCGCCGAGCTGGGCGGGGACGAGGAGTTCTACATCTCCTACTTCCAGGAGCCCGGCCGCGCCGAGGCCGAGATCGAGCAGGACGTTCGCCACTGGCTGCTCGGCGTCTACCACTCGATGTCGGGGGAGGGGATGACCGCCCGCCTGGCCACCGGCGAGGAGCCGGTGGGACGGATCGCCCGCGGAGGCCGGATGGCCGACCGGTTCGTGTACCCCGACCGGATGCCCGACTGGCTCACCGAGGAGGACCTGGACTTCTACACCGCCGAGTTCGAGCGCACCGGCTTCACCGGGGCCCTGCACCGCTACCGCAACGTCGACCGGGACTGGGAGGACCTCGCCGTCCTCGGCTACCGCCCGATCGAGGTGCCCGCGCTGTTCGCGGGCGGCGAGCTGGACGGGCCCACCATGTGGGGCCGGCGCAACATCGAGCGCTTCGACCGGACCCTGCCGCGGCTGCACCGCTCCGAGATCCTGCCCGGCTGTGGCCACTGGGTGCAGCAGGAGCGCCCGGACGAGGTCAACTCGCTGCTGCTGGACTTCCTCCGGGTGGCCGGCTGACTCACGGACGGGTCGCCTCGAGCACCATGGTCTCGAACCGCACCGCCCGGTCGTTCGCCACCGCCTCGCCGTGCGCCTCGAGCCCGCACAGGTGGGGGTCGTCGGACTCGCCGAAGGGCTGACGGCGCACGTCGGTGAAGCCCGACCGGTCCAGGGACATCCGGAGCACCTCCTCGTCGTAGAGGAAGGAGTGGCCCCAGTTGCGCATCGCGTTGTTGAGCACGAACACCGGGTGCCGCGGGGTGCCCTTCGGCAGGTACCGGCGGGTCACCCACCGGGTGTAGTGGTCGCCGTCGTCGCCGGCCCGGCCGGCGTACAGGTCGACCAGCACCGCGAGGTCGGGGGTGGCCAGCCGGATCCGCCCGCCGGGCCGCAGCACCCGCCACGCCTCGGCGAGCGTCTGCTGGCCCCGGTGCCAGCCGACGTGCTCGATCATGTGCTCGGCGTAGACGTAGTCGAAGCTCTCGTCGGGCAGCGGGAACCGCCCCGTCGCGTCCATGGGCAGCACCTCGGGGTGGCGGGGCGCCTTGTCGGTGCTCAGCCACCCTCCGAACAGGTTGCGTCCGGCCCCGAGCTGCAGGCCGCGGACCCGGTGCCGGTCGAGGTAGGTCCGCACGCGGTGCTCCACCTGCTCCACCTGCTCCACCTCGCTCGGTCCCGGGTCGGCCGGGGCCGGCGCCGCCGGGGCGAGGTGACGGGGGAGGCGACGGCGGAGTCGACGGCGCAGGCGGCGGGCGTCGTCGCGCAGGCCGCGCAGCATCTGCGAGCGCGCGAGCTGCCGGGTGGCTCTGGTGCGGGTGCTCGTGCTCTGGGCCATGCCTCCTCACCGTACCGATGCGGAGCCTCCCATCTACCCTGAGCGGGTGTTCGAGGTCGCGTTCGCCGACAGGGGTCGGCGCGGATGAGGGTCAGCTCGGTCCGGCGCTACCCGGTCAAGTCGATGGGCGGGGAGGCGCTCGATGCTGCCCTCGTGGGCGCCCGTGGCCTGGAGTGGGACCGGTGCTACGCCGTGGTCGACGAGGACGGTCGCCTGGCCTCCGGCAAGGACTCGCGCCGGTTCCGCCGCCGCGACGTGGTGCTCGAGCACCACGCCCGTACGGCGGGGGGCGGCGTGGTCGTCACCGGGCCCGCCGGCCGGGGCTGGGTCGGGGAGCCGGACCTCGACGTGGCCATGTCCCGGGCCACCGGAGCGAGCGTGCGGATCCTGCCCGAGGGCGACACGCCCCACCAGGACGCCGGTCAGGTCTCGATCGTCGGCACCGCCTCGCTGGAGTGGTGCGCGGCGCGCTGGGGCGTGGTCCCCGACCCGCGGCGGCTGCGGGTCAACCTCGTGGTGGCCACCGATGAGCCGTTCGTCGAGGAGGGCTGGCAGGGCCACGAGGTCGCCGTCGGCGAGGTCGCGCTCCGGGTGGTCGACCGGATCCCGCGGTGCCGCATGGTCGACGTCGAGCAGGACGGCGTCACGGTCGAGGGCCGGTTGCTCCGGCACCTCGGGGAGGAGCGGGACCTCTGCCTGGGGGTGTACGCCGACGTGGCCGGCACCGGGACGGTCCGGGTGGGCGACCCGGTGACCGTGCGCTGAGGGCCGGCCCGGCCCCCGGGGTGACCCGGCTCAGTGACTGCTGCGGCGGACCCGGCGGCGTACCTGCCACATGCGCAGCATCGCGGAGATGGCCGCCAGGAAGAGCCCGGCCAGGGCGGCGACCAGCAGGGCCACCGACAGCGGGGCGCGGCCCGACCACCCGAGGAAGGTGACCTGGACCTCCTGGGTGTTCTGGGTGATGAAGATGACCAGCAGCACCAGCACCAGCCCCAGGGTGACCACGCCGGCCCACAGCCCGCTGGTGCGCGAGCCACGCAGCGGGTCGCGCTCCTTCTCCTGGCTCGGGGCCTTCGCCTGGGTCCCGTCCCCGGACCCGGTGGCGTCGGGACGGTCGGTGCTCGGCGGATCCTGGTCCGGGGAGTCCGCAGCCATGGGTGCCTCCTGTGCTGGGTGTGTGGTCCACCAACATTGTCCCGCCCCGGGGCCGGCCCGTCGTGCGGGACACGGCCGAGCCGCTGGCCCGTGCACGCCGGCCGGTGCTGGAATGGCTGCCGGACCGACCGGTGCTGGACCGACCGGTGCCGGACCGGCCGATGGAGGTGCCATGGACGCGATCGACCCTCGACGGATCGAGCAGGCCGGTGCGCGGCTGACCGACCACCTGCGCCCCACGCCCGTCGTACCGATGGAGCTCGACGCCGGGCCAGGGGTCACGGAGGTCCTCGCCAAGCTGGAGACGTTGCAGCCGGTGGGCTCGTTCAAGGTGCGCGGCGCACTCAACGCCCTGCTCGAGGCCGCCGAGGAGGAGGTGCCTGCCGGCGTCTGGACCGCCAGCGCCGGCAACATGGGTCAGGCGGTGGCGTGGTCCGCGCGCCGGCTCGGCTGGCCCGCGGCGGTGCTGGTTCCCGACCACGCGCCGGCCGCGAAGGTCGACGCCATGCGGCGCTGGGGCGCCGACGTGGTCCGGCTGCCGTGGGCGGACTGGTGGCAGGTGGTGCTCGAGCGGCGCCACCCACCGCTGGCGGAGTGGCGGTTCGTGCACCCCTTCGACGACCCGGCCGTGATCGCCGGCAACGCCAGCGCCGGGTTGGAGCTGGCCACCCAGGTCCCGGACGCCGACACGGTGGTCGTGCCGGTCGGCGGGGGTGGCCTCGTGGTGGGCCTCGCCGCGGGGCTGCGCCTGCGGGGGTCGGCCGCCCGGGTGGTCGGGGTCGAGTGCTCGGCCGCCGCGCCGTACGCCGCGGCGCTGGCCGCCGGCCGTCCCGTCGACGTGGAGAGGGTGCCCTCGTTCGTCGACGGCATCGGCGGCAACCGGGTGCTGGAGCGGATGTGGCCGCTGCTGCAGCAGGCCGTGGACCAGTCGGTGGTGGTGACCGAGGAGGACGTCGCCGACGCGATCCGGCAGCTGGTGGGCCGGCTCCAGGTGGTCGCCGAGGGGGCGGGGGCCGTGGGGGTCGCGGCGGTCGCCACCGGCCGGGTGCCCGGACGACGGATCGCCTGCGTGGTCTCCGGGGGGCGGATCGACCCGGCCGCGCTGGCGACGATCCTCACCGGCGGCGTGTCCTAGCATACCGAGGGTACGCCCCGCCGAGAGGAGTCATCCATGTCCGTGGCCGCCCGGTCCCTGGTGCACTGGACCGCCGCCCATGGCGTCCCGCGCCTCGCCCTGCGACTCGCGGCCCGTCGCGGCGACCTGCAGGGCCAGCTGGTCCAGGCGACCGCCGTCCCCGGCTCCGAGCGGCCCTGGCCGCTGCTGGAGGAGATCCGGTCCCACGGGCCCTGGTACACCTCGCGCCTGGGACGGGTCACGGTGAGCCACGCGGTGGTGAAGGAGGTGCTGACCAGTCCCGACTTCATCACCGGCATGCCCGGCCGCACCGAGGGCGGGCTGGCGCGGCTCGCCGAGGCGACCACGTCCGGCGCCCTGCACCCGGTGGAGCCGCCGTCGCTGCTGGTGACCGAGCCGCCCGACCACACCCGCTACCGCAAGCTGGTGATGCGGGTCTTCACCGCCCGGGCCGTCGAGCGGCTCCGGACGCGGACCGAGGAGATCGCCGAGGACCTGCTGGACGGCCTGGCCGTCGACGCGGCGCGGGACGGCGACCGACCCGTCGACCTGGTCGAGGCGTACTGCAGCCTGCTGCCGGTGACGGTGATCGCCGAGATCCTCGGGGTACCCACGTCGGAGCGGGAGAGGGTGCTCGAGATGGGCACGGCCGCCGCGGCGAGCCTGGACCTGGGCCTGGGCTGGCGGCGGTTCCGCACCGTCGATGCCGCGCTCTCGGAGTTCGACGCCTGGCTCACCGACCACCTGGAGCGGTTGCGCCGGGAACCCGGGGACAACCTGATGAGCCAGCTGGTGGCCGCCCGGGACGAGGACGGCGGGCTCACCGACAAGGAGCTGAAGGCGACCGCGGGCCTGGTCCTGGTGGCCGGCTTCGAGACCACCGTGAACCTGCTGGGCAACGGCATCGCGCTGCTCACCGAGCACCCCGACCAGCTCGACCTGCTCCGGGAGGACCCGGGCCGCTGGCCGGGCGCGGTCGAGGAGGTGCTGCGCCTGGACCCGCCGGTGCTGCTGACCGGGCGGTTCGCCGCGCGCGACACCACCCTGGCCGGGCGACCGCTGTCCGCGGGCTCCCTGGTGACCACGATCCTGGCCGGTGCCAACCGGGACCCCGAGGTCTTCCCCGATCCCACCCGCTTCGACGTGACCCGCGAGAACGCCCGGGACCACCTCTCCTTCTCCGCCGGCCGGCACCACTGCCTCGGCGCCTCCCTGGCCCGGATGGAGGGCGAGGTCGGCCTCCGGGCCCTGTTCGACCGGTACCCGGACCTGGAGCTCCTGCCCGGCGCACGCCGGCGCAGCACCCGGATCCTGCGGGGCTACGAGGAGCTGCCGGCCCGGCTGGAACCGACGGGCGCACAGTCGTGACCACAGTCGGACCCGACGGTGCCACCGTCGCCGTCCGCGTGGGCGGCCGGCCGGTGCAGCACGGCTGAGGCGGGCTCCAGGACGAACCCGCGGTCGCCCTCGCTCCGGGCGGCGCCGTCGACCAGCAGCGTGTAGCCGCGTGGCGCGAGGGGCGGGAACAGCATGGTCGCGGCCGGGTTGGCCGCGAGGTTCGCCGCGGTCCCCCGGCTCGGTACGGGGACGTGGACGACGCCGTCGGCCACCGAGACCTCGACCGTGATCGCCTTGATCCGGCCCTCGGCCGAGGTCGTGAGCAGGTAGCCGAGGCCGAAGTCAGCCAGCGCGTGCTCGAGGTCGCCCAGGTCCACGGGGATGCTCATGGCGCCGAGGCTACGCCCTCCCCGGGGCCGCCGGGCCGGGCTCAGGCCTGCTGGGCGGCCCACTCGGCGACCCGGCGCGCGCTCTCGGCCTCCGAGAGGTCCTCGACCCGGGTCATCACGGTCCAGCGGACCCCGAACGGGTCGCGGATGCTGGCGTAGCGGTCGCCGGAGACGAAGGTCATTGGTGGCTCCCGGACGGTGGCGCCCGCGGCCTCCGCCCGAGCCACCACGGCGTCGACGTCCGCGCAGTAGTAGCCCAGGGAGTAGCAGTCCGCCTCGCCCCCCGGGGGTGGCACGAGGTGGTACGCCGGGTTCGGTTCCCCCAGCTGCAGCTGGCCCCGGCCCAGGTCCAGGACGGCGTGCACCACCGTCCCGCCCATCTCGGTGACGTCGACGACCCGGGCGCCGAGGACGTCGCGGTAGAACTCGATGGCCTCGCCGGCCCGGGGGACCGCGAGGAAGGGGGTCAGGCTCGTGGCGCCGTGGGGGACCCCGTGCGTGGTGTGCCGGCCGTGCGCGGCCGCGGTGAGCTGGTCCATGCCCGGGAACCTAGGGCCCCCGGGCACGGGTCGGCTTGGAGATTCGCGACAGGCCGGCTCGCTCACGCGGCCAGCAGCTCGTCGATCTGGTTGATGGCCGAGGTGGCGCCCTCCTCCACGCCCATCTCCAGCACCTGCTGCAGCGCCTCGGCGGAGGCGTAGCGAGTGGTGTACGTCGTCCGGGTGCGCCCGTCGCCCAGGTCGGTGAAGGCGTAGGTGTTGTGGGAGACCGGCAGGTCGGGGAGCGGCCGGAAGTCCTCGTCGGCGAAGCCGTCCTCGAAGGTGAACTCGCGGGGCTCGTCGACCGTCTTGACCTCCCACCAGCCGCAGTACTTCTCGCCCTCCGGGCCGGTCATGTAGTAGGTGATCCGGCTGCCGGGCCGCAGGTCGTGGTCGACGAACGTGGCCGGGTGGCCCTCCGGGCCCCAGATCCGCTCGAGCTGGCGGGGGTCGGCGTACACCTGCCAGACCCGCTCCACGGGAGCGGCGAACTCGGCGGTGATGGTCAGGGTCAGCTGGTCCACGTCGTGGCGGACGTCGGTGACGGGCATGGTCATACTCCTTCGTGGGTGTCGGTTCCGGGCTCCTCGGCGAGGAGCTCGTCGATGCGGGCGACGCGGCCGCGCCACACGTCCTCCAGCTCGCGGAGCATCGAGGCCACCGAACGGACCGCTGCCACCTCGCCGGAGGCGAGCTGCTGTCGGCCGCTGCGGTGCTTGGTGAGGAGCCCGGCCCGCTCGAGGACGGCGACGTGCTTCTGCACCGCGGCGAAGCTCATCTCGTAGCTCGCGGCGAGGGCGGTGACCGAGTGCTCCCCGGCCAGGACCCGGCGCAGGATGTCGCGCCGGGTGCGGTCGGCGAGCGCGTGGAACAGGGCATCCGCCCGGTCCTCGGCCTCCACGTCGTCCACGGGACAAAACATACAACCGATCAGTTGTACGTTGTCAAGGGTCAGCGGGCGTGCTGGGATGAGCGGGTGGGTCAGGCGCAGGGTCCGGGGGAGTCGGGGCCGGCGACGCCCGACCCGCGCGGCGTCCTCCGTCCCGAGCGGTTGCCGACCTTCCACCGCCTGCCCGCCCCGGACGCGGTCGCCCACCTGGTCCGGTGGTTCTGGATCCCCGAGTGGGACCTCCCCGACGGGCGGGTGGAGCGGCAGGAGATCATCGGCTTCCCCGCCTGCAACCTGGTCGTCGAGCCGACGTCCGTCGGGCTCGCCGGACCCACCACGCGCGCCTCGCACCGCGACCTCGCCGGCACCGGGTGGGCGGTGGGGGCGCTGTTGCGGCCGGCGGCGGTCCCCGGGATCGTCGAGCCCCTGGCCGGGCCGCCGGGCACCCTGCTGGACGCGTACCGTCCGGTGGCCGCGCCCGACCTGCGGACCGGCGTGGCGGGGGCGATGTCGGGGTCGATGTCGGAGTCGATGCCGCGATCGATCTCGGGGCGACCCGGTCCGGACGCGCGCCGTGCGGCCGCGGTGGCGGCGTACGCCGACTGGCTGGTGGCCACCGCAGGCCCGGTCGGGGAGGAGGCCCGGCTGGCCAACCGGGCCGTCGACCTGCTGGAGAGCGACCCCGGGCTGCTCCGGGTCGGCCAGGCCGCGGACGAGCTGGGGGTCTCGGTGCGCACCTTGCAGCGCCTCGCCCGCCGCTACGTCGGACAGTCGCCGGCCGCGATCATCCGGCGGCGCCGGCTGCAGGAGGCCGCCGAGCGGTTGCGCACCGACCCACGTACCGACATCGCCGCCGTCGCGGCCGAGCTGGGGTACGCCGACCACGCCCACCTCACGGCCGACTTCCGCACCGTGCTGGGCACGACCCCGAGCGGCTACCGCACCGGCGCACCGGCCCGGCGGCCCTGAGCCGTCAGGTCGCCAGGACCCGGCGGATCTCGCGCCAGAAGCCGGTGACGTGGGCCCGCGCCGCCTCCTCCGCCGCCGCCGGGTCGCCGTCCACGACCGCACGGAGCAGGCCCCGGTGCTCGTCGATCGCCTCGTCGAGTCGGTGCACCCGGTCGAGGCCGAGGAACCACAACCGCAGGCTCAGGGTGAGGTACTCGGCCAGCGTGCCCTGGAGGTAGCGGTTGTGGGTCGCGCCGTGGACGCAGTGGTGCACCCGCTGGTCGAGGCGGATCAGGTCGCGGGGGTCTGGGTCCGCCATCCCGTCCGCGGCCCCGCCCCCGAGCTCGGCGAGCAGCCCGACGGCCACGTCGCGGTCGTGCTCGTCCGCCCGCTGCGCGGCCAGGCGTGCGGCCAGGCCCTCGAGCTCCACACGGACCTCGGAGACCGACGCGAGGTCGCGCACGTCCACCGGCGAGACGACCGTGCCGCGCCGGGCGTAGATGGCGACCAGTCCTTCGTCGGCCAGGCGGCGCAGGGCCTCGCGCACCGGGGTCCGGCCCAGCTCGAGCCGGTCCATGAGGGCCCGCTCGTCCAGGATCGTGCCGGGCGGCAGTGCGAGGGTCACGACCAGGTCGCGGAGCAGGACGTAGGCCACCGCCGCCCGCGAGTCGACGGCCACTCCGGGGGGCACCAGGACGGTCAACCCGGCCAGCCGGTCGTCGGTCGCGGGGACCGGGCCCGTGGACGGCATGGTCAACTCCTCGCTTCTGATATATCTTGAGCGTATCAGCGCGGCCCGGCAGTTCTGGAGGACGCCATGGCGCAGGTACCGGCACGTGCGGAGATCGTGGTCATCGGGGCGGGGATCGTCGGGAGCTCGGTGGTCTGGCACCTCGCCGACCAGGGGTGGCGCGACATCGTGCTCCTCGACAAGGGGCCGCTTCCCGACCCCGGGGGGTCGACCGGCCACGCCTCCAACTTCGTCTTCCCCGTCGACCACTCCAAGGAGATCACCGAGCTCACCCTGGACTCGATGCGGCAGTACGCCGACCTCGGCGTGCTCACCCCTTGCGGGGGGATCGAGGTGGCCCGCAGCCAGGAGCGGCTCCAGGAGCTGCGGCGACGGGTGACCTCGGCGAAGGCCTGGGGGGTCGACGCGGAGCTGATCTCCCCCCGCGAGGTCGCAGACCTGGTGCCGTACTGCGACAGCGACCTGCTGCTCGCCGGCTTCCACACCCCCTCGGGGGCGATCGTCGACCCGGTGGCGGCCGGGTCGACGATGCGCGAGCGGGCCGAGGGGCTCGGTGCGCTCACGGTGCTCGCGGACACCGAGGTGACCGGGATCGACGTCGCCGGGGGCCGGGTGCGCCGGGTCCGCACCGACGCGGGGGACGTCGAGACCGGGACCGTGGTGGTGGCCTGCGGGGTGTGGAGCCCACGCATCGCCGCGATGGCGGGCGCCCGCATCCCGTTGACCCCGGCGGTTCACCAGATGATCGACGTGGGGCCCATCCCCGAGCTGGAGCGCAGCGGGGAGTGGATCGGCTTCCCCCTGGTGCGCGACATGGACCACAAGATGTACGAGCGCCAGCGGGGGCCGGACCTGGAGATCGGCTCCTACGCCCATCGCCCGATGCTGCACGACCCGGGCGAGATCCCGCCGGTGGGGACGACGGACCAGGCCTCACCCACCAGCTTCCCCTTCACCGCCGAGGACTTCGAGGAACAGCTGCGCCAGGCCCGGGAGCTCTTCCCCGGCCTCCTGGGCCACTGCGACCTCCCGGTGGTCAAGGCGATCAACGGGTTGCTCTCGCTGACCCCCGACGGGTCGCCGGTGGTCGGGGAGACCCCCGAGGTCGGCGGGCTGTGGTCGGCCGCGGCCGTGTGGATCAAGGAGGGCCCGGGCGTCGGGCGGACGGTGGCCGAGTGGCTCACCGACGGCGCCCCCGAGATCGACCCGCACGGATCCGACATCGCCCGCCTGTACCCGCACGCCCGCACCGGGACCCACGTGCGCGCCCGGGCGGCCGAGGGGTTCCCGAAGATCTACGGCATCTCCCACCCGCGCGAGCAGTGGCTGACCAACCGCCCGCTGCGCACCAGCCCGTTCCACCCCCGCGAGGTGGAGCTCGGCGGGGTGTTCTTCGAGACCGGCGGCTGGGAGCGGCCGCACTGGTACGAGTCGAACGCACCGCTGCTGGAGGAGTACGCCGACCGGGTGCCGGAGCGGCCCGCGGAGTGGGATGCACGCTGGTGGTCGCCGATCATCGAGGCCGAGCACCTCGCCCTGCGCGACCGGGTGGCGATGATCGACCTGAGCGCCTTCGCCGTGTTCGACGTGACGGGGCCCGGGGCCCTGGACTACCTGCAGGCGTTGGCGATGGCCCAGGTGGACCGGCCGGTGGGACGGGTGGTCTACACCCCGCTCCTCGCGCCGAACGGGCGCTTCCGGTCCGACCTGACGATCGTGCGGCGGGCCGAGCAGGACTTCCGGGTGATCACGGGCGGTGCGGACGGGGCCCGCGACCTCGCGTGGTTCACCCGTCACCTCCCGGCGGACGGGTCGGCGCACCTGGCCGACGTGACCTCGGGGGTGTGCACGATCGGGGTGTGGGGGCCCCGTGCCCGCGACCTGGTCGCCCGGGTCGCGGAGCCGGGGGAGGACGTCAGCGACGCCGGCTTCGGCTTCGGCACGGCCCGCGACGTGGTCCTGGGGGGCGTGCCCACCTCGATGGTGCGGATCTCCTACGTGGGCGACCTCGGGTGGGAGATCCACGCGCCCACCGAGCAGGGCCTGCGGCTGTGGGACGCGCTGTGGGAGGCCGGCCAGGAGTACGGCGTGGTCCCGGCCGGCATCGGGGTCTACGGCACCACCGGGCGGCTGGAGAAGGCACACCGGCTGATGGGCGCCGAGCTGAGCCTGGACTACGACCCGGTGGAGGCCGGGCTCGCGCTGCCCCGGGTCAAGGGCGCCGACTTCATCGGCAAGGAGGCCTACCTGGCAGCGCGCGAGCGCGAGCCCGCCGCGATCCTGTGCACCCTGGCCGTCGACGACCACACCTCCGGCGAGGGGGTCGCCCGGTTCATGACCGGGAACGAGCCGGTCCTCACCACCTTCGGCGATCCCGTGGTCGACCGTCGTGGTCGGCGGAGCTACGTGACCAGCGCGGGACCGGCGCCGTCCCTGGGCCGGTACCTGCTGCTGGCCTACCTCCCCCCGGAGCGCGCCGAGGAGGGCCACCGACTCCTGGTGGAGTACCTCGGGCACCAGTTCCCGGTCTCGGTGCTGGCCACCGGCCGCACCGCCCCCTTCGACCCCGAGATGACGCGGGTGAAGGCGTGACCGGGCCCGGAGGAGCACCGGACGCCGGACCGGGGGACGGCCCCGCCTCGTGGGCCGGGATGTCGGTGGAGGGGTTCCTCGCGCGGATGTCCCGCGCCCCGGCGCCGGCCGCCGGGTCCGCCGCGGCCTTCGCGGTGGGGATGGCGGCGGCCCTGGTGGGCAAGGCCGCCCGCCGCTCGCGCCAGCACCTGGACGAGGCGGCCGCGGGGGGGGGGGCGGGGGGCCCCCGGGGGGGGGGGGGCCCGCCCGGGGGCGGGGGGGCGGGGGGCGCCGGGGGCGCCGGGGCG
>CAZRKV010000041.1:0-14521 GCA_964600305.1 uncultured Nocardioides sp.
GTGTTGCCCAGCTTGGTCTTGGTCTGGCCCTCGAACTGCGGCTCGCCGAGCTTGATCGAGATGATCGCGGTCAGGCCCTCGCGGATGTCGTCACCCTTGACCCGGTCGGCCGGCTTCTTGATCAGGCCCCACTCCTCGCCCCAGTGGTTGACCAGGGAGGTCAGCGCCGCACGAAAGCCCTCCTCGTGGGTGCCGCCCTCGTGGGTGTTGATCGTGTTGGCGAAGGTGTGCACCGACTCGGTGAAGGTGACGTTCCACTGCATCGCCACCTCGAGGCTCATCTCGGAGGCACCCTGGTCGTCGCCGGGTTGGCTGGCCTCGAAGGAGATGACTGTGGGGTTCGCCGCCGCCTTGCTCCGGTTGAGGTGCTCGACGTAGTCGACCAGCCCGCGCTCGTAGCAGAAGACCCGCTCGATGCCACCGCCCGCTCCGCGCTGGATCGCGTCGGCGTCCGCCTGGTCGCCCTCGGTCGCCGCGCTCTCGTCCTCGACCGCGTCGACGACCCCCTCGGCGGCCGGGCGCTCGTCGCGGACCACGATCGCCAGCCCCTTGTTCAGGAAGGCCATCTCCCGGATCCGGTTGGTGATCGTCTCCAGGGAGAACGTCGTCGTCTCGAAGATCTCGGGACTGGGCCAGAAGGTGATCGTCGTACCGGTGCCCTCGTCCTCGGCCAGCGGACGGACCTGCTCGAGGTCGGCGTCCGGGACGCCGGCGGTGAACCCCTGCCGCCACAGGTGCCCGCGGTTCCGCACCTCGGCGACCAGGCGGGTCGACAGCGCGTTGACCACGGAGACACCCACGCCGTGCAGTCCGCCGGAGACCTTGTACCCGCCGCCACCGAACTTGCCGCCCGCGTGCAGCATGGTGAGCGCCATCGTCAGGGCCGGCAGGTCCTGGCCGGTCGCCGTGTCCGTGGGGATGCCGCGGCCGTCGTCCTCCACCCGCAGGCCGCCGTCGGCCAGCAGGGTCACGACGATCCGGTCGCAGTGCCCGGCCAGCGCCTCGTCGACGGAGTTGTCGATGATCTCCCAGACCAGGTGGTGCAGCCCGCGCTCGCCGGTGGACCCGATGTACATGCCCGGGCGCTTGCGGACCGCCTCCAGGCCCTCGAGCACCTGGATGGTGGAGGCGTCGTACGACGCACCTCCGACCGCGGTGCTGGTGCTGTCGACTGGCTCCGGAGGTGTCGGTTCGGCCACGCGATTCCCATCTTCGAGGTGTCGTCCGCGGCGGTGCGGTCGACGGGTCCGGGCATGCAACAGGTCGCAGCGCCCGAGGCTTCGCGACCTGAGGCCCCATGATACCCCCTGAGAGGCCTCGGGCCACGCTCCAGCCACGGCCGAGGGGGGTGGATCGTCCGACACCGGCCCCAGGAGCCCCGTGAAGGCCTCCTGAAGCGCCGCGCGGGGGTGTCACTGGGGGCAGGTACGCGCGTCCCTTCCTCCCGGCGCCCAACCCGGGGCCCCGTCAGCCGTAGGTGTCGCGGGGCCCGCGTCCGTCCCGGGTGCCGAGCCGACCCTTCTTCCACGTCGGCCCGTGGGGGCCCAGCACCTCGATGAGGGTGACCGTGCCGTGCCCGAGCTCGGTGTTGAGGCGCCGCACGATCGTCGGGGCCAGCAGCTTCAGCTGGGTGGCCCAGGCCGTGGAGTCGGTGCGCACCACCAACCGCCCCTCCTCGAAGGACTCGGGGGTGGTGTGCTGGGCGACCTCGTCACCCACCAGCTCGGCCCACCGGCCGAACACGCCGTGCACCCGCAGGTCGACCGCCCAGCCGTGGTCGCTGACCAGGCGCCCCACCGTGCTGTCCAGCGGCTGCGGGTCCCGCTCGTCGGGGTGGGCGCCGGAGTGGGCGGCGCGCCCACCCCGACCTCCCGATGTCCGCTTCCCCGGGCCGGACCGCCGGCCGCGCCGGCCGCTCCCCGTGGGCAGCTGCATGCCCGCGGTGGCCCGGGCGATCGCGCGGGCCAGGTCGAGGCCGGTCTCGTCGTGCGGCTCGGGGTGCTGCGGTGGCGTCGGGTCCGGGTCATCGGGGCCCTGCTGCGGACGCTCCTGCTCAGGGGACACGCGTCACCTCGCCGTCGCCCACGTCGTACCGGACCCCGTCGAGGGCCGCCGGGACGTCCTCGGCCACGGCCGCCGTCACCAGCACCTGCTCGGCCCCCGAGACCAGCTCGGCGAGCTGGCGGCGGCGCCGGGCGTCCAGCTCGGCGAACACGTCGTCGAGCACCAGGATCGGGTCGTCGCCCTCGTCGCGCAGCAGGTCGTAGGAGGCCTGCTTGAGGGCCCGGGCGACTGACCACGCCTCCCCTGGGGAGGCTGCCCCCTTGACCGGGAGCGGGGGCGCCCGGTCGCCCAGGGTCAGCGCGAGCTCGTCCCGGTGCGGGCCGACCAGCGTGATCCCGCGGTCCAGCTCGTCGGAGCGCCGTGCCTCGAGCGCGGCCAGGAACGCCTTCTCCAGCTCGCCGGCGTCCGCAGCGTCCGCACCCTCCTCGACGGTGGACCGGTACTCCAGCGCGGCGTCCTCCCGGGAGGCGCCGCGCGCGACCGCGGCGTAGGCCCGCCCGACGTACGGCGCGAGGTCGGCCACCAGCCGCCGGCGCTCGGTGAGCAGCTCGGAGCCGGTCCGCACCAGGTGCTCGTCCCAGGCCGCGAGCGTGCCCAGCGCCGCCTCCCGGCTCTCGGAGCCGCGGCGGGCGGCGCCGGCGGTCTTCAGCAGCGAGTTGCGCTGCTTCAAGGTCCGCTCGTAGTCCGAGCGCACCCCCGCCAGCCGGGGCGTGCGGAGCACCAGCAGCTCGTCGAGGAAGCGGCGTCGGTCCGAGGGGTCACCCTTGACCAGGGCCAGGTCCTCGGGTGAGAACACCACGGTCCGGACCAGGCCGACCAGCTCGCGGGCCCGGGGCAGCACCGCCCGGTTGACCCGCGCCCGGTTCGCACGACCGGGGTTGAGCTCCACCTCGAGCACCGCCGTGCGTCCATCGCGGACCACGGCGGCGCGCACGACGGCCTGCTCGGCCCCCGCCCGCACCAGGGGAGCCTCGCTGGCCACCCGGTGGGAGGAGAGCCGGGAGAGGTAGTCGACCGCCTCCACCAGGTTGGTCTTTCCCTGGCCGTTGCGGCCGATGAAGGAGCTCACGCCGGGCTCCAGCGGCAGCTCGACCTCCCGGTAGGACCGGAAGTCGCGGAGACTGAGGTGGGAGACGTGCACGGGGGTGGTCCTCGGTGTCCTCGGCCTAGTCGTCACCGCCGGTGGCGTCCCCACCGGGTGGAGGCGTGGTTCGCATGGCGTGTCCCCCGAACTGGTTGCGCATCGCCGCGACCGCCTTCATCGCCGGCGACTGGTCCTGGCGGGAGACGAACCGCGCGTAGAGCGCCGCGGTGATCGCCGGGGTCGGCACCGCGTGCTCGATCCCGGCCTCGACGGTCCACCGGCCCTCGCCGGAGTCCTCGGCGTACCCCTGCACCGCGGCCAGGCCCGGCTCCTCGTCGAGGGCCGCGACGAGCAGGTCCAGCAGCCAGGAGCGGATCACCGTCCCCTCGCGCCAGGACCGGAAGACCTCGGTCACGTTGTCGGTGACCTCCGCGGCCTCGAGCAGCTCCCAGCCCTCCGCGTAGGCCTGCATCACGGCGTACTCGATGCCGTTGTGGACCATCTTGGAGAAGTGGCCGGCCCCCACCCCACCGGCGTGCACCGCCCCGAACTCGCCCTCGGGCTTGAGCGCGTCGAAGGCCGGCTGGACGGTGGCCACGTGCTCGGCGTCGCCGCCGTACATGAGGGCGTAGCCGTTCTCCAGGCCCCACACGCCGCCCGAGACGCCGCAGTCGACGAACCCGATGCCGTGCTCGGCGAGCTCGGCGGCGTGGTCGGCGTCCTCGGTCCATCGGGAGTTCCCGCCGTCGACGACGACGTCCCCGGGGGACAGCAGGCCGGCCAGCTCCCGGACCGTGGCGTGGGTGGGCTCCCCCGCCGGGACCATCGACCACACCACGCGGGGCGCGGGCAGCCGCTCGACCAGCTCGGCCAGGGAGGACACGTCGCGGAGGTCGGGGTCGTGGTCGTAACCGACCACGGTGTGCCCGGCGCGGCGCAGCCGCTCGCGCATGTTGCCGCCCATCTTCCCGAGGCCGACGAGTCCGATGTCCATGGGCTCCTCCTGGATCTGGCGTGCTGCTGGGTCACCGACGGTGCGTCGTCACCACTCAACCACGCGGCCCACGAGGGGCACCCGGGTCAGGAGAGCAGGCGACGCGGCATCAGCAGGTAGCGGAAGCCGGGCGCGGCGTCGTCACCGGACGGCAGGCCCTGCATCACGACGGGCTTCGAGGCCTGGGTGAAGGAGAGCTCGACCTCCTCCTCGTCGATCGCGGTCAGCCCGTCGAGGAGGAAGGCGGGGTTGAACCCGGTGGTCAGGTCGTCACCACTGATGGCGGCCTCGATGGACTCCGAGGCCTGCGCCTCGTCCCCGGAGCCGGCGTCCATGGTCAGCACGCCGTCGCTGAAGGCCAGCTGCACGGCGGTGTTGCGCTCGGCGACGAGGGAGACGCGCTTGACCGACTCCACCAGGGCCGCCTTGTCGACCCGGGCGGTGGTCAGGTGCTCGCTCGGGAAGAGGCTGCGCACCTTGGGGAACTCGCCGTCGAGCAGCCGGGTGGTGGTACGGCGGACGCCACCGGCCGCCTGCCCCTCGAAGCCGATCAAACCCTCGCCCCCGGCCGAGCCGGACAGCGCGATCGTGACCTCCCCGCCGGCCGTGAGTGACTTGGCCGTGTCGGCCAGGACCTTGGCGGGCACCAGGGCGGCCGCGGACTCGTCGGGGGTGTGCGGGTGCCACTCCAGCTCGCGGTGGGACAGGCGGAACCGGTCGGTGGCCAGCAGCGAGATCGTCGAGCCCTCGATCTCGATCCGTACGCCGGTGAGGACCGGGAGCATGTCGTCGCGCCCCGCGGCGGTGACCGCCTGGCTGACGGCGTGCGCGAAGACCGCACTGTCGACGGTGCCGGTCGCGGCCGGCATCTGGGGCAGGGTCGGGTAGTCCTCGACGGGCAGGGTCTGCAGGCTGAACCGGGCCGAACCACAGGTCAGGGAGACGCGGGGCCCGTCGAGGACCATCTCCACGGGCTTGGCAGGGAGGCTGCGGCAGATGTCGGCGAGCAACCGACCGCTGACCAGGGCGCGTCCCTCGTCGGAGACCTCCGCGGTGAGCGTGGCGCGGGCCGAGGTCTCGTAGTCGAAGGTCGACAGCACCAGGCCCTCGTCCGTGGCGTCGATCATCAACCCGGCCAGCACCGGGACGCTCGGGCGGACAGGGAGGCTGCGTGCGGCCCAGGCGACGGCATCGGCGAGGACGTCGCGTTCGACGCGGAACTTCACTTCTTCTGCCTCCAGGGATTCAGCGGGGACCGGTGCCGGCGCTCCGGGCGCAGAGGCACCCGGGGTGAGCATCCTGCCATGCCCCGGCCCGGCCGACGAGGGCTCGCCCCCGATCAGGGTCGTCGGTCCGTCCGGGGTGTGGGGCGGGAGGGGCGACCCGCGTGGTGGTCGTCCCCAGGTCGGGGTCGTTCCGGGAGTTCCGAGGGCCGGGGAGCACATGGGGTGTGTGTGAGTGGTCGTAGCGTCGGTGGAAACTGTGGAGGGACCGGATCGGTGCAGGTCAGCAGCCGTTCCCACCTCCACAGGCGGGTGGGGACGGCCCGGGGACGACTCGGGCTCGGCTGGGGACCGGGGACGGTGGCGGGACGAGTGGTGCCCGGTCGTCCACAAGTACTTCATTTGTGATTCCGACCCCGCGGCGGGATTCGTCCACAGCCGGAGGCCGGAACGACACGCCTGTGGCCCGACTCAGGTGTGGCGCGCCTGCATCTTGATCCGGTTGGTCAGCTCGCTGACCTGGTTGAAGACCGAGCGGCGCTCCGCGAGCAGCTGGTTGATCTTGTTGTTCGCGTACATCACCGTCGTGTGGTCGCGGTTGCCGAACTGGGCGCCGATCTTGGGCAGGGAGAGCTCGGTCAGCTCCCGGCAGAGGTACATGGCGATCTGGCGTCCCTGCACCAGGTGGCGGCCGCGGCTCGGACCGGTCAGGTCCTCGATCGAGACGCCGAAGTACGCCGCGGTCTGGGCGATGATCAACGCCGCGGTGATCTCGGGCTCCCCACCCTCCGGGATCAGGTCCTTGAGGACGATCTCGGCCAGGGTGAGGTCGACCTCCTGCCGGTTGAGGTTGGCGAACGCGGTGACCCGGATCAGGGCACCCTCGAGCTCGCGGATGTTGGTCTGGATCTTGGAGGCGATGAACTCCAGCACGTCCGCCGGGGCGGAGAGCCGGTCCATCGCGGCCTTCTTGCGCAGGATCGCGATCCGGGTCTCGAGGTCGGGGGGCTGGACGTCGGTGATCAGGCCCCACTCGAACCGGTTGCGCAGGCGGTCCTCGAGCGCCTCGAGCCGCTTCGGGGCCCGGTCGGAGGTGAGCACGATCTGCTTGTTCGCGTTGTGGAGGGTGTTGAAGGTGTGGAAGAACTCCTCCTGGGTCTGGGTCTTGCCCTCCAGGAACTGGATGTCGTCGATCAGGAGGACGTCCACGTCGCGGTACTTGCGCTTGAACCGGTCCTGCCGGTCGTCGCGGATCGCGTTGATGAACTCGTTGGTGAACTCCTCGCTGGAGACGTAGCGCACCTTGGCCCCGCTGTAGAGGCTGCGGACGTAGTGGCCGATCGCGTGCAGCAGGTGGGTCTTGCCCAGGCCGGAGTCGCCGTAGATGAACAGCGGGTTGTAGGCGCGGGCGGGGGCCTCGGCCACCGCCACGGCAGCCGCGTGGGGGAAGCGGATGGACGAGCCGATCACGAAGGTCTCGAAGGTGTACTTCGGGTTCAGCCGCGTCTCCACCGGGGAGGGTCGGGCCGGGGCCGGGTGGTCACCGAAGCCGATCGGCCCGGCGTTGGGCGCGGCCGGGGCGTCGAGGTGCCCGTCGAGGTGGGCGTGGCGGGACGGGAACGCCACCACGGAGTCCTGAGGGCTCTTTGTCGACAAATCACTTTGTCGATCTACGGACTCTTCCTTCGGCGCGGGCGCCGTCGCCTCGTCCCCGCCGGCAGCGGACTCGAGGTCGGGGTCGATCGTGACGGCGATCCGGATGTCGCGCCCGAAGGCCTCGGTGAGGGACTCCTCGAGCTCCGCGCGCAACCGCCCCTCGAGCTGGCCGCGGGTGAAGTCGTTGGGGACCGCGATGATCGCGGTGTGCTCGTGGAGGGTGACCGGCTCGCTGTTGTGGAGCCAGGCGCGCTTGTGCGCGTCGAGGTCCGCGAGGACCCGGCGCCACACCTGGTCCAGGCCCACCCCTTCGTCGTTGTCCACCGTGACTCTCGCCCGCCTTCACCGTCGTGTGCTCGTGCGGGCCACCAGACCGCCGTTGTCCGGACGGGGTCTCCACAGTTTTGTCCACAGGTTGTGCAAGCGTGGTCACGTGGGGGTCCCCATCCGCGCCGCGACCCCGGGGAGCGATGTGGTGGCACACCGTCTTGCCTGCTCAGGAGCCATTTCCGGGGGGAGGGTGACCTGGGTCACGATCCCGGTTCGCAGCGCCTGGACCGGATGCTTCCGGAGGCCTCGACGTGGGGGAACGTAACAACTCGCCACAGACGGCGGCAAGCGGTTGTCCACAGGGTTGGTTTGACCGTGTGTCCGCCCCGCGCGTACCGTTGCAAGGTCATCCGGTGACGACCGGTGCCGCATGTCCACGAAGGCCGATCGGCGATCGTGGCCGGGCGGTGCCAGTCGAGCGCGGGAGCCGGGCATGCGCGTGCGTGTGTCCGCCGCGGGACGCACATCGCCTCGCGCCGGAACGGACATCGACGAGCAAACCGAGACGAAAGAGTTGCCGTGAGCAAGCGTACGTACCAGCCGAACAACCGTCGTCGTCACCGCACGCACGGTTTCCGCCTGCGGATGCGCACCCGCGCTGGTCGCGCCGTCATCTCCTCGCGGCGCCGCAAGGGCCGCAAGAAGCTGTCGGTCTGAGCCGGCCCCGCTGAGGGCGTCGGGACCCGTGCTCCCCGCGGCGCACCGGATCACCCGTGGCGAGGACTTCCGCCACGCGGTGCGCCACGGGCGACGCCAGGGCGGCCGGCGGTTGGTGCTGCACCTCCATCGGGAACCCGTCGCGTCCGACGGCCCGGCCCGGGTGGGCTTCGTCGTCGGCCGTGCGGTCGGCAACGCCGTGGTACGCAACCGGGTGAAGCGCCGGCTGCGGCACCTGGTCCGGGACCACCTCGACTCCCTCCCCTCCGCGAGCCTGGTCGTGGTGCGGGCGTTGCCTGCGGCCGCCGACGCCTCGGCGGCCCAGCTCGACCGCGACCTGACCCGCGCACTGGACCGGCTGGGCGTGCCGACCCTGGCGAGGGCCTCGTGAAGTTCGTCCTGATCGCGCTGCTCAAGGGCTATCGCCTGCTGATCAGCCCCCTCTACGGTCAGGTCTGTCGCTACCACCCGTCGTGCTCGGCGTACACGCTCGAGGCGGTGCAGGTGCACGGCAGCCTCCGTGGGACCCTGCTCGGGGTGCGGCGGTTGTTGCGGTGCCACCCCTGGGCCGCCGGCGGCTACGACCCGGTCCCACCCCGAACCCCCGCGGCCGATGCGGCCGACGAACCGAGCTAGAAGGAGCCCTGCGCGTGATCGACTTCTTCGGTGCCATCGGCAGCTTCATCATGACTCCGCTGTACTACGCGGTCTCGTTCCTGCTGATCACCTTCCACAAGCTGCTGGGCTCTTTCATGGATCCGGCCGGCGGCGCCACTTGGGCGTTGTCGATCGTGGGCCTGACGCTGGTGATCCGGGTCCTGCTGATCCCGCTGTTCGTGAAGCAGATCAAGAGCAGCCGGAACATGCAGCTGATCCAGCCCAAGGTGAAGGAGCTGCAGAAGAAGTACGGCCACGACCGGGAGAAGCTCGCGCAGGAGACGATGAAGCTCTACCGGGAGACCGGGACGAACCCGTTCGCCTCCTGCCTGCCGATCCTGCTGCAGATGCCGATCTTCTTCGCGCTCTTCCGGATGCTCGACCGGGCGGCGCGGAACGACGAGGGCCGGGGCCTGCTCACCGACGATCAGGCCGCGACGTTCGCGCACGCGAAGCTGTTCGGCCAGGTGGAGATCGCCGGGACGTTCATGGGGGCGGGCGGCGACGTCTGGATCATGGGCACGGCGGCGGTGCTCGTGGTGGCGATGACCGCCACCACCTTCCTGACCCAGAAGCAGCTGATGAGCAAGAACATGCCGGTGGACGCGATGAGCGGCCCGTTCGCCCAGCAGCAGAAGATGCTGCTCTACGTGCTGCCGCTGGTCTTCGCGGTGGGTGGCGTGGCCTTCCCGATCGGTGTCCTCCTCTACTGGACGACCTCCAACCTGTGGACGATGGGCCAGCAGTTCTACGTGATCCGCAACAACCCCGCGCCCAACACCGCGGCCGCCGCGGCCAAGGAGGAGCGGGACCGGATCAAGGCGCACAAGCGCGGCGAGAAGACCCCGGCCGAGATCGAGCAGGAGGAGCTGCAGCGCAAGCTCGAGGAGGAGGCGGCCCAACGGCCCGCCCGGCAGCAGCCCAAGCGCCAGTCCAAGTCGCAGCGGTCGAAGAAGAAGAAGTAGACCATCGGGCCGGCGGGGGCGCCGGCCACACGCAGGCGTAGGAGCGAGGAGTGATGAGTGGTGAGTGACGACGTGAACCAGCCGGAGGTGGCCGTGGAGACGCCGGCGGACGACCAGGACACGCCGGACGCCGCCGGGGACGCGACCCCCGGGCGGGGTGGATCGCTGCTGGAGCGGCTGGAGAACGAGGGTGACATCGCAGCCGACTACCTCGAGGAGCTGCTCGACATCGCCGACCTGGACGGCGACCTGGACATGGACGTGGAGGGGGACCGGGCCGCGGTCTCGATCGTCGGCGCCGAGCTCACGCAGCTGGTGGGCGATGACGGCGAGGTGCTCGAGGCGCTGCAGGAGCTGACCCGCCTGGCCGTGCACCGCGAGACCGGTGAGCGGTCGCGCCTGATGCTGGACATTTCCGGGTTCCGGGCGCGCAAGCGGGAGGCTCTGGTCCGGGTGGCCGCCGAGGCCGTGGCCCGGGTCAAGGAGACCGGGCAGCCGGAGTCGCTGGATCCGATGTCGCCGTTCGAGCGCAAGGTGGTCCACGACGCGGTGGCGGACGCCGGCCTGGTCTCCGAGTCCGAGGGCGTGGAGCCCCGGCGGTACGTCGTGGTGCTCCCCCGGGACTGACGTGGTTTCACGTGAAACGCCGGGCGACGAGCCCCCGAGGGAGACACCCGCAGCACCCTCCCCGCCGGAGTCGGCGGGGAGGGTGTTTGCTTCGCGCCTCGGGGTGGCTCGGGCCTACGCGGACCTGCTGGCCGGCGAGGGTGTCCTGCGGGGGGTGATCGGGCCTCGTGAAGGGCCACGACTCTGGGACCGGCACCTGGTGGGCTCGGCGGTCCTCGGGGACGCGATCCCGGAGGGCTTCAGCGTGTGTGACGTGGGGTCGGGCGCCGGGCTCCCCGGGCTCGCGCTCGCGATCGCACGCCCGGACCTGCCGGTGACGTTGGTGGAGCCGCTGCAGCGACGGATCGACTTCCTGGCCACCTGTGTGCGTGAGCTGGGGCTGGACAACGTCGAGCTGGTCCGAGCCCGGGCCGAGGAGCTGCACGGCACGCGGGTCTTCGACGTGGTGACCTCACGGGCGGTGGCCCCGCTCCCCCGTCTGGCCGCGTGGTCGATGCCCCTGGTGTCGGCGACCGGTGCGATGCTGGCGATGAAGGGGGCCTCGGCCCCCGACGAAGCACGCGCGGCGACGGCCGACCTGGTCGCGCACGGTTGTGCGGCACCGGAGGTGGTCGTGCTCGGACACGAGTTGCTCGATCCACCGGTGCGCGTTGTGCGAGTGGTCTGGGAGGGCGATCCACGGGTAGGTTGGGGCGACGCCGGGGGGTCCCGGTCACGTCCCCGCACGCGACCGAAACGGCGCCCTCGTCGTCGGTGACTCACCGAGTTATCCACCGCCCCGGGGGATGCCCCACGCGGGTCATCCACAGATTTGAACCATCCATCCACAGTTTCGAGGCGGAGAGCAGTCGTGGTTTCACGTGAAACAGGACCTGCCGGACAGGCAGGTTGGTCGGTGCGCACGGCGGAGGACATCGCCGCGACACCACCTCCTTTCGATGACGAGACCACTCCCCTGGCCCGGGCGACCGAGCACACGATCCTGGCGCGCAACGGCGCCCAGCAACGGCCCGGCCCACCCCGCCCGGAGAGCACCCGGGTGGTGGTCGTGGCCAACCAGAAGGGTGGCGTCGGCAAGACCACCTCGACGGTGAACATGGCGGCGGCCCTGGCGCAGCTGGGCCAGCGGGTGCTGGTCATCGACCTCGACCCCCAGGGCAACGCCTCGACCGCCCTGTCCATCGAGCACCGCCGGGGCGTGCCCTCGACGTACGACATCCTCGTCGACGGTGCCACCCTCGCGGAGGTGGTGCAGGAGTGCCCCGACGTGGAGGGGCTCAGCGTGGTGCCCTCCACGATCGACCTGGCCGGCGCCGAGATCGAGCTGGTGAGCGTCGTGGCCCGAGAGAGTCGCCTGCGCCGGGCCATCGACGCCCACCCGCTAGTCGGCTCGGCCGGGGAGGTCGGTGAGGAGCGCTACGACTACGTGATCGTGGACTGTCCGCCCTCCCTCGGCCTGCTCACCCTCAACGCCCTGGTGGCGGCCCACGAGATGATGATCCCGATCCAGGCGGAGTACTACGCGCTCGAGGGGTTGGGACAGCTGATCGAGACCGTGGAGATGGTCCGCTCGCACCTCAATCCCGAGCTCTCGGTGTCGACCATCCTCGTGACCATGTACGACGCCCGGACCCGGCTCGCGGCCGGAGTGGCGGAGGAGGTGCGCGGGCACTTCGGCGACGACGTGCTGCGCACCACGATCCCCCGTTCGGTGCGGATCTCCGAGGCGCCGTCGTACGGCCAGACGGTGATGACCTACGATCCGGGATCGCCGGGCGCGCTCAGCTACCTCGAGGCGGCGCGGGAGCTGGCGACCAAGGGAGCGCGTCGATGAGCAACAAGCCCCCCCAGCGTCGGGGCCTGGGGCGCGGCCTCGGGTCCCTCATCCCCACGGCCCCCGAGGCGCCGCCCGCCGACGCCGGGACCGACGCCGGGGCCCCTGGGAGCCCGGGGACGCCGGCGACGCCGGACGGCGACGGATCCGCCACGGCGTCCTCCGGCCGGGACGAAGCCGCGGCCGGCCCGACGGACGGGTCCTCCACTGCCGGCCCGATGCCGGTCGCCGGCGCCTACTTCGCCGAGGTGCCCCTGGACCAGATCACGCCCAACCCCCGTCAGCCCCGCCAGGTCTTCGAGGAGGAGGCCATGGCGGAGCTGGTGCACTCGATCCGGGAGATCGGGCTGCTGCAGCCGGTGGTCGTCCGGGTGCTCGGGCCGGAGTCCTACGAGCTGGTCATGGGCGAGCGCCGCTGGCGTGCCGCCGGTGAGGCCGGCCTGGACACGATCCCGGCGATCGTCCGGCAGACCGACGACACGGCCATGCTCCGCGACGCGCTGCTGGAGAACCTCCACCGCTCCCAGCTCAACCCACTGGAGGAGGCGGCGGCCTACGCCCAGATGCTCGACGACTTCGAGTGCACGCACGACGAGCTCGCGGGCCGGATCGGCCGGTCGCGTCCGCAGATCAGCAACACGCTGCGGCTCCTCCGCCTCTCCCCCGCGGTCCAGCGCCGGGTCGCGGCCGGGGTGCTCTCGGCAGGCCACGCGCGGTCGCTGCTGGCCGTCGAGGACGCCGACCTGCAGGACCGGTTGGCGCAGCGGGTCGTGTCCGAGGGCATCTCGGTGCGTGGGCTGGAGGAGATCGTCGCGGTCGGGGACCACGGCTCCGACGGGCCGGCTCGCCAGCAGCCCCGCAAGCCGCAGGCGCCGGGGCTCCAGGAGCTGGGTGACCGCCTCTCCGACCGCCTCGAGACACGGGTGAAGGTCGACCTGGGCAAGCGGAAGGGCAAGGTCACCATCGAGTTCGCCTCCATGGAGGACCTGCGCCGGATCGTGGATGTCATCGACCCCCGCAACCGCACGGACCGGCCCATCTGACGGGCGCCAGATCCGAAGACCTATCTATAAGTGTCTTTGTCGACAAATGTACGAATAGCCTAATCGACCCGATCATGACCTCGGACGCGGCGGCCGGTCTGTGCCTCGTCAGCGGGAGCGACGCCGCGCCACCCGAGCCGCTCGCTCCTCGGCATCGAGCCGAGCGGCCTCCTCCAGCGTGGGGGCCGACCCGCCGTACCGGGCGGGGAGCCACCAGGACCCCGGAGGCTGCTCCTCGGCGGGGTAGGAACGGATCGTGCGGTCCAGCAGGGCCCCCATCGCCGCGTGGAGGCGGTCGGTCTCCCCGGCCGGGTCGCCGGCGTCGGGGTGCAGCGGCTCCCCCACGGAGATCGCGATCGTGCGACCCCGCGAGAAGTCCTTCGGGTGGTCCTTGGTGAAGACGCGGTGGGTGCCCCAGATCGCCACGGGGAGCACGGGTACGCCGGCCTCGGCGGCGATGCGCACCGCGCCGGACTTGATCTGCTTGACCTCGAACGCCCGCGAGATGGTGGCCTCGGGGAAGATCCCGACCGCCTCCCCGGAGCGCAAGTAGGACACCGCCCGGTGGAACGAGTCGATGCCCTCACCCCGGTCGACCGGGATGTGGTGCATCGAGCGCATCACCGGACCGCCCACCGGGTGGTCGAAGATCTCCTTCTTCGCCATGAAGCGGACCAGCCTGCCCGACGGGTTGGCCGCGAGGCCGCCGTACACGAAGTCCAGGTAGCTGACGTGGTTGCACGCCAGCAGCACCCCACCCTCGCGGGGGACGTTCTCGGTGCCGGAGAGCCGGATCCGCTGGCCGAGCAGCCGGAAGGAGAGCTTCGCGGTCGCGATGATCGGGGGGTAGGTCAGGTCACGCACGCTGCCAACCTACGCCACCGCGCGTCAGCGCCGGGTGGCGAGGAACTCCCCGATCCGTCCGATGGCCTCCTCGAGCACGGAGACGTCGGGGAGCGTCACCAGCCGGAAGTGGTCGGGCTCGAACCAGTTGAAGCCGGTCCCGTGGGTCACCAGGATCTTCTTGGCCTGCAGCAGCTCGATCACGAACTGCTGGTCGTCGGTGATCTCGTAGAACTCGGGGTCCAGGCGGGGGAAGCAGTACAGCGCCCCCCGCGGCTTCACGGAGGTGACGCCGGGGATCTCGTTGAGCAGCCGGTGCGCGAGCATGCTCTGCTCGTAGTATCGCCCGCCCGGCACGATCAGCTCCTCGATCGACTGGTAACCGCCCAGCGCGGTCTGGATGGCGTGCTGGGCCGGCACGTTGGAGCACATCCTCATGTTGGCGATGAGCGTGAGCCCCTCGAGGAAGTTGGTGGCGACCTCGCGCGGGCCGGAGATCATCACCCAGCCGGCCCGGTAGCCGCAGACCCGGTAGGCCTTCGAG
>CAZRKV010000042.1:0-6815 GCA_964600305.1 uncultured Nocardioides sp.
GATCCGCAGCCGGACCCGCAGCCGGCGCCCCAGCCGGATCCGCAGCCAGCGCCGGCGCCCGAGCCCCGGCCCGAGCCGCAGCCCGCCCCCAAGCCGAAGCCCAAGCCCAAGCCCAAGCCGAAGCCGCCCGCGCCGGCCGGGGGCGCCCAGGCCGCGATCGCGTTCGCCAAGCAACAGCTCGGGGACCCCTACCGGTGGGGTGCGGCCGGGCCGAGCTCGTGGGACTGCTCCGGGCTGACCGCCAAGGCGTGGGCCCGGGGCGGGAAGTCGCTGCCCCACTACTCCGTGGCGCAGTACCAGCAGTCCACCCCGATCAGCGTGGGCCAGCTGCGCCCCGGTGACCTGGTGTTCTGGAGCAACGGTCGGTCGTCGTCGACGATCTTCCACGTCGCGCTCTACATCGGGAACGGCCAGATCCTCCACGCACCCCGCACCGGGCGCAACGTGAGCATCGAGTCGATGTACTACTGGCGGACGCCGAACTTCTACGCCCGCCCCTGACCCACCGGTACGTTGGGGCCATGGCCACCGAGACCGCCCCGACCGAGCCCGGCTACGCCCAGCCCGAGATCGACGTCACGGCCCTGCGCCGACTGCTCGACGGCCGGTACACCGCCGTGCGCGACCTGGTCCGCACGAACCTGGCGGAGCACGCCGGCATCCTCACCGACGCCGAGGAGCTGTCGATCCCGGAGTACCGGGAACGCGTCAAGGACCTGGTGCTCGAGCTGGCCGCGACCGGCCAGACCGGGCTCGGCTTCCCCGAGGAGTACGGCGGGGGTGGCGACATCGGGGCCTCGATCGCGGCGTTCGAGACGATGGGGTTCGGCGACCTCTCGGTGATGGTCAAGGTGGGGGTGCAGTTCGGCCTGTTCGGCGGGGCGATCCTCCAGCTCGGCACCCAGCGGCACCACGACGCCTACCTGGAGGACCTGATCCAGGGACGGATCCTGGGCAGCTTCGCGATGACCGAGAGCGGCCACGGGTCCAACGTGCAGGCGCTGGAGACCGTCGCCACCTACGACGTGGAGACCGAGGAGTTCGTCATCCACACGCCGACCGAGTCGGCCCGCAAGGACTACATCGGCAACGCCGCGGCGCACGCCGACACCGCGGTGGTCTTCGCCCAGCTCGAGCTCGGGGGCGTCTCGGAGGGGGTGCACGCCTTCGTCGTACCGCTGCGGAAGGAGGGCAAGGTCCTCCCGGGGGTCCGGATCGAGGACTGCGGCCGGAAGATGGGCCTCAACGGGGTCGACAACGGACGGATCTGGTTCGACCACGTGCGGGTCCCGCGCACCGCCCTGCTCAACCAGTTCGCCGACGTCACCCCCGCCGGGGTCTACCAGTCGCCGATCGAGAGCCGGGGGCGCCGGTTCTTCTCCATGCTCGGCACCCTGGTCCAGGGGCGGGTCTCCGTCGGCGGGGCCGGGGTCTCGGCCGCCAAGGTGGCGCTGGCGATCGCGATCCGCTACGCCCTCCGGCGCCGTCAGTTCGAGGCGACCGAGGAGGATCGCGAGGAGCTCCTCCTCGACTACGGCCTCCACCAGCGGCGGCTGTTCCCGCTGCTCGCCCGCACCTACGCGATGTCGTTCGCCCAGGAGGTGCTGGAGAGCCGGTTGCACGACGTGTTCTCCGGCACCACCACCGACGAGACCTCGCGCCGCGAGCTGGAGTCCCGGGCGGCCGGCACCAAGGCGCTGGCCACCTGGCACGCCACCCACACGATCCAGGAGTGCCGCGAGGCCTGCGGCGGCGCGGGGTACATGTCGGTCAACCGGTTCGACGCGCTCAAGGCCGACACCGACGTGTTCACCACCTTCGAGGGCGACAACCACGTGCTGCTGCAACTGGTCGCCAAGGGGCTGCTGACCGACTACTCCTCCGACTTCGCCGACCTCGACCAGTTCGGCATGGTCCGGTTCGTCGCCGGCCTGGCCGTGGACACCGTGCTGGAGCAGATGAGCGCGCGCAAGCTCTTCGAGCGGATCCGCGACGTGCTGCCCGGCGGGGACGACACCTGGGACCAGGAGGCCGGCCTGCTCGACCCCAACTACCACCTGGCGATGTTCGAGTTCCGCGAGGAGCACCTCGTCTCCGGGGTGGCGCGCCGCCTCAAGCGCGGCATCGACGACGGGATGGACCCCGGTGAGGTGTTCTCCCGGGTGCAGGACCACGTCATCGCCGCGGCCCGCGCCCACGTCGAGCGGCTGGTGCTGCAGGCCTTCATCGACCAGCACCAGGCGATGCCCGACGGCGACGACAAGGTGGCGGTGGGACTGCTCGCGGACCTCCACGCGCTCAGCGAGATCGAGCGTGACCGCGCCTGGTTCATGGAGCACGGCCGGCTGACCTCGCAGCGGTCCAAGGCGATCACCCGGGAGATCGGCGACCTGTGCCGCAAGATCCGTCCGCTGGCCGCCGACTACGTCGAGGCCTTCGGCATCCCCGAGGAGATGATCCGCGCCGAGATCGTGCGCGACTGACCGGGGAGCCGTGGCCGTGGGGCCCTCGGCCGGGTGCGGCCGGTTCGCTCAGTGGTTGGAGCTGAAGTTGTGCCGGTCGACCGACGCGCGGACCTCGGCGATCGCCTCGGCCCGACCGACCCAGTTGGCGCCCTCGACCGACTTGCCCGGCTCGAGGTCCTTGTAGACCTCGAAGAAGTGCTGGATCTCCAGCTTGTCGAACTCCGAGACGTCACCGATGTCCTGCAGGTGCGCCTGGCGCGGGTCGTGCGAGGGCACGCACAGCACCTTGTCGTCGCCGCCGGCCTCGTCGGTCATCCGGAACATCCCGATCGCCCGGCACTCGATCAGGCAGCCCGGGAACGTGGATGCCTGCAGCAGGACGAGGGCGTCCAGCGGGTCCCCGTCCTGGCCGAGCGTGTTCTCGATGAAGCCGTAGTCGGCCGGGTACTGGGTGGAGGTGAACAGCATCCGATCCAGCCGGAGGCGGCCGGTGGAGTGGTCCACCTCGTACTTGTTGCGCTCGCCCTTGGGGATCTCGACGAGCACGTCGAACACGTACGGATCGTTGACAGAGTCGTCGGTCACGGTTCGGTTCTCCTCCGCAGCTCCTCGCCCGCCCGCGTGGATCGCGACGCGGTGCGGCCCCGGGCAGGGCCGAGGTCTATCCTCGCAGCACAACTTGTCGTGCACGCCAGTGGGAGGCCGGGTCGGTGTCGCCTCGTGACGCACGCCACTCCGGTCGGCGTCGATCCCGCACCCTGGTGGTCCTGCTCGCGCTCGTGCTCGTGGCCGGCGTGGCCGCCGGGGCGGCGTACTGGCGCTGGGAGGACCTCCGCGCCTGGCTGGACCGCGACCTGGCACGGACCGATCCCGCCGCGGTGGATCCGCCCCCGGGCCTGGACCTGCCCGAGGCCGTGCCTCCGCGGCCGGTCGCGGCCCCGGCCGACGACGCCGCGTCACCGCGGGCCGCCCGGGTACGCCGCGCCCTGGCCCGCGGCCTGCGCGACGACGACCTGGGGCGGCGCGTGACCGCCGCCGTCGCGGACCTCGACGACGGCGACCCGGTCTTCCGGCGCGGCCCCGGCCGCTTCGTGCCGGCCTCGACCACGAAGGTGCTCACCGCCGCGGCGGCGCTGGAGGTGCTCGGGAGCGACCACACCTTCGAGACCAGGGTCGTCGAGGGGCCCCGGCCCGACCAGGTGGTGCTCGTCGGAGGGGGCGATCCCTACCTCGCGACCGAGCCGGAACCGCGGCAGGACCGGCCGGTGGCCGAGCAGGCCGACCTGCGCACGCTGGCCCGGCGGACCGCCCGCGCGCTCGCCGAGGACGGTCGCGACCGGGTCCGCCTGGCCTACGACGCCTCCCTGTTCTCGGGGCCGGGGGAGAGCCCCCGCTGGCGCGCCGACTACGTCCCCGAGGGGGTGGTGACCCCCATCAGCGCCCTGTGGGCCGACCAGGGCCGGGTGGACCGGTACCCCGGCCGGGCCGCCGAGCCCGCTCCGGTGGCCGCGCGCCGCTTCGCCCGCGAGCTGAGGCGCGCCGGGGTCCGGGTGCGGGGCCCGGTCCGGGGAGCGCCCGGGGCAGGGCAGGGACTGGCCCAGGGTACGGAGGAAGGCGCGGACCGGGAGACGGGCGCGGCCCCCGACGAGGTCGCCTCCGTGGAGTCGGCGACCGTCGGTGCGATCACGCGCCGGGTCCTGGAGGTGAGCGACAACGAGGGCGCCGAGGTGCTGGCCCACCACGTGGCCCTGGCGGTCGAGGGCGAGGGGAGCTTCACCACCGTGGGCGACGCGGTCACCGCCACCCTGCGCGGCCTGGGCGTCCCGATGCGGGGCACCGCGGTGTACGACGGCAGTGGGCTGTCGCGGCACAACCGGCTCACGGTCGAGGCCCTGCTGTCGGTGCTGCAGCTGGCGGGGTCGGAGGAGCACGCCGACCTGCGCGAGGTGCTCACCGGGCTGCCCGTGGCCGGCTTCACCGGGTCCCTGGCCGCCCGGTTCGACACCGGCGCGGCGGCCGGGCCGGGCCTGGTCCGGGCCAAGACCGGCACCCTCACCGGCGTGCACGGCCTGGCCGGCATCACGACCGACCGCACCGGGAACCTGCTGGCCTTCGTGCTCGTGGCCGACCGGGTGGCGGTCGAGGACACCCTGGACGCCCGCGAGCGGCTGGACCAGCTGGCGGCCGAGCTCGCCGCCTGCGGCTGCTCCCCCTCGTGAGGGCCCGGCGGGGACCCGTGACCGGGGGGCCGGGTTCGCGGCCCCTGAGTAGGGTCGCTGCATGAGCTCGCAGATGGTCGACTGGGACCTCGCGGTCGCGATCGGGTCCCGCGTGGCCGGCGACGGCCCCGACATCACGCCCGCGGACGCCGCCGCGGTGGTCGCGGAGCTGCGGGAGGGCGCCGGACGGTCGACCTCGCTGGTGCGCGAGCACACCGGCCTGCAGACGCAGGCGGGCACGGCCCCGCTGCTGGTGGTGGACCGGGCCGGGTGGGTCCGGGCCAACGCCGACTCCTTCGCCGACCTGCTCGGCCCCTTCGTCGAGCGGCTGGAGGGGCGGCGTACCGGTGGCGCCCTGGGGACGGCCATCGGGTCGCGGGTCACCGGGTCGGAGGTCGGCTTCCTGCTGGGCTTCCTGGGCGGCAAGGTGCTCGGACAGTTCGACCCCTTCCACGGCGAGGCGGGCAGGCTGCTGCTGGTGGCCCCGAACGTGGTGCACGTCGAGCGCGAGATCGGTGCCGACCCGCACGACTTCCGGCTCTGGGTGTGCCTGCACGAGGAGACCCACCGGGTGCAGTTCACCGCGGTGCCGTGGATGCGGGACCACCTGCGCAGCGAGATCGCGACGCTCGCCGGGACCCTCGAACCCGAGCAGGTCCTCGGCGACGGGCTCTCCCGCCTCTCCGAGGTGGTGCGTGGCGGCAGCGTCATCGATGCGATCAGCACCCCCGAGCAGCGCGAGGTCGTCGACCGGATCACCGCGGTCATGTCGCTGCTCGAGGGCCACGCGGACGTCGTGATGGACGGGGTGGGTCCGGCGGTGATCCCCTCGGTCCACCGGATCCGCAAGGCCTTCGACAAGCGCCGGCAGGGCACCGGCACCCTCGACCGGCTGCTGCGGCGGCTGCTCGGGCTGGACGCCAAGATGGCGCAGTACCGCGACGGCGCACGCTTCGTCCGGACCGTGGTCGACAAGGTCGGGATGGCCGACTTCAACGCCGTCTGGGCCGACCCGGAGCACCTGCCCTCGCTGGCGGAGATCCACGCGCCCCGGGACTGGATGTCCCGCGTGCTGGCCTGATGGCCCTGCCGCCGCCGGTCGCCGCGGTGCGCGTCGCCGTACGCCGTGCGCTGGCCGACCTGCAGCCCGGCGCCGTGGCGCTCGTCGCCTGCAGCGGCGGCTCCGACTCGCTGGCGCTGCTGTCCGCGGCGGTGTTCGAGGGGCACCGGGCCGGCCTGGTGGTCGTCGGGGCCACCGTCGACCACGGCCTGCAGGACGGGTCGGCGGACCGGGCGGCGCGCGTGGTCGAGCAGATGGCGGCGCTGGGCGTCGACGAGACGGTCTCCGCGCGGGTGCACGTGGAGGGGGCCGGGACCGGGCCGGAGGCGGCGGCCAGGCAGGCGCGGTACGCCGTCCTCGACCAGGTCGCGGAGCGGTTCGGCGCCGGGGTGGTGCTGCTCGGGCACACCCGGGACGACCAGGCCGAGACCGTGCTGATGGGACTGGCGCGGGGCTCGGGGGGTCGCTCGATCGCCGGGATGCGCCGGGCCTTCGACCGCTACCGGCGGCCGCTGCTGGACGTGACGCGGGCCCAGGCCCGGGCCGCCTGCGAGGCGGAGGGGATCGGCTGGTGGTCCGACCCCCACAACAGCGATCCCGGCTTCACCCGGGTGCGCGTGCGGGACCGGGTACTGCCGGTGCTCGAGGCCGAGCTGGGGCCGGGGGTCGCCGAGGCGCTGGCCCGCACCGCTGACCTGGTGCGACCCGACATGGAGTACCTGGACCAGGTCGCCGACGCCGAGCTCGCCCGCCTCGCCGGACCCGCGGGGTCGGTCGGGGCGGTGGGAGCGGTCGAGGCGCTGCCGGTCGAGGCGCTGCTGGAGCTGCCCTCACCGATCCGCACCCGGGTGCTCCGGCTCGCCGCGCTGGCTGCCGGCGCCCCGGCCGCGGAGGTGTACGCCGGCCACGTCGCCGCGATGGACCGGTTGCTCACCGACTGGCACGGCCAGCGGTGGGTGGACCTGCCCGGCCACCTGCGCTGCCGGCGCCGGGACGGCGTACTGCTGTGGGAGCCCGCGCGGGACGGCACCTGACGGGCAGACCCGCCCTCGAGGGAGCCACGTGACGGGC
>CAZRKV010000042.1:6915-14494 GCA_964600305.1 uncultured Nocardioides sp.
GGCACTGGGCGGGCACTGAAACACCCACCCGGTGCCGGTTCCCCCGGCCGACCGGGGAAACCGCCCACCCCCTGTGGCAGGCTGGCGCCATGGATTCGGCCCACGTCGAGAACGACCTCGTCAACATCCTCTTCACCGAGCAGCAGATCCACGACCGGCTCGGGGAGCTGGCCGGCCGGATCGAGGAGGACTACGCGGGCAAGGACCTGCTGATGGTCGGGGTGCTGCGCGGCGCGGTGATGGTGATGGCCGACCTGGCCCGCGCGCTGGGCCGGCACGTGGAGATGGACTGGATGGCGGTCTCGTCCTACGGCTCGGGCACCAAGTCCAGCGGCGTGGTGCGGATCCTCAAGGACCTCGACACCGACATCAGCGGGCGGCACGTGCTGGTGGTCGACGAGATCATCGACACCGGGCTCACCCTGAGCTGGCTGATCTCGAACCTCTCCAGCCGCGACCCGGCCAGCGTCGAGATCGCCACGCTGCTGCGCAAGCCCGAGGCGCTGTCGATGCCGGTGGAACCGAAGTACGTCGGCTGGGACATCCCCAACGAGTTCGTCGTGGGCTACGGGCTCGACTTCAAGGAGCGCTACCGCAACCTCCGCGACATCGGGACCCTGGCCCCCCACGTCTACTCCTGACCCGGGCTCCTGACCCGGCTCCTGACCCGTCGGGGCCCGGTCCGGTTGCGCCACCTGCGAGAATGACAGCCTGAGGGGTCGCGGCCGGTAGCGTCGCGGCCGGCGTGGAGTGCTCGCGGCCCGGCCGGGAGCACCTGAGAACCTGTCGCGAGAGAAGCCTGTGAAGCGAATAGTCAAGGGTCCATGGTTGTGGATCGTCGTTGCCGTGGTGGGCGTGCTGCTCGCCCTGCAGTACCTCGCGCCCACCAGCGAGAACGACGAGATCCCGACCTCCCAGCTGCAGGAGTACATCGCCGACGGCGACGTCGAGGAGATCACCTTCGTCGACGGTGACCAGGAGATCCAGGCCACCCTGGACGAGGGTGTGCGCGACGCCGGCCGCGAGGTCTCGGCGTACTGGGTCGACGGCCAGCAGGAGCGGATCCTCGACCTGGTCGAGGAGCAGGTGGACGAGGGCACGATCGAGGAGTCGACCTCGAAGAACCCCCAGCCGAGCGTGCTCGGCTCCGTCCTCGCGACGCTGCTGCCGTTCGCGCTGATCATCCTGATCTTCCTGTTCCTGATGAACCGGATGCAGGGCGGTGGCGGCGGCATCATGCAGTTCGCCAAGTCCAAGGCGAAGCTGATCACCAAGGACATGCCCAAGACCACGTTCACCGACGTGGCCGGGGCCAACGAGGCGATCGCCGAGCTGGGCGAGATCAAGGAGTTCCTGGCCGAGCCCGCCAAGTTCCAGGCCGTGGGCGCCAAGATCCCCAAGGGCGTGCTGCTCTACGGCCCGCCCGGCACCGGCAAGACCCTGCTGGCGCGCGCGGTCGCCGGCGAGGCGGGTGTCCCCTTCTACTCCATCTCCGGCTCCGACTTCGTGGAGATGTTCGTCGGCGTGGGTGCCTCCGTCACCGGTGACACTCCGGTCCTGGTGCGTGACGGCGACGGCACGCGCCTGGTCCCGATCGGTGAGTACGTCGATGCGCTCTACCCCGACGATGCCTCGGACTACCCGGTCCGGGTCGAGGGAGTCCAGACCCTGGGGTACGACAAGCGCGAGTCCGGCTTCCGGGGACACATCGACGGCTTCGGTGGCAGCCGGTGGAGCGACGTCGGGGCGGTGTACCGCCACCGGGTGGAGGAGATCTACGAGGTCCACTATCGGGGCGGTGTGGTGCGAACCACTGGCGACCACAGCGTCTTCGTTCGTGGGCACGGCGGGATCCGGGCCAAGCCGACCCGCGAGCTCGTCCAGGGAGACGTGCTCGTGGACCTGCCGTTCAAGACCCGGACGGGGTTCACAAAGGGGCTCGGCACCCAGCACGAGATCCGGGCACACACCTTCCCTGAGCAGCTCGACGTCCGGCTCCCGCTCCGGGACGAGGAGGCCGACGCAGGGCACGCGGCTAGGCACGCGCGGGTGATGGAGCTCGCCGGTAAGGCCTCGCAGCACGTCATCGCTGCCGAGGTCGGGGTCTCCCAGGCCACGGTCGGCAACTGGATCCGGGGTCGCCACGAGCCCCGGGCCATCAGCACCCGGTACGAGCGCACCCCGGTGCCCGACGAGGTGGCGGTGACCCCGGAGCTGATGAAGCTGTTCGGTTACTACACGGCCGAGGGCCGAGCCAACGGCGACGTCGAGTTCGTCTTCGGCAGCCACGAGATCGACCTGTTGGCCGACTGCACCGAGTTGATGCGCCGCGTTTTCGACTTGGAGGCGAAGGTCCACACCGGGGACAACGCGACGCGTCTTGTCTACCATTCGGCGCTCCTGGGGCGGTTCTTCGAGCGACACTGCGGCAACGGGAGCGCCGGCAAGCACGTGCCCGAACTGCTCTGGACGGCTCCCTACTCCTACTTCGAGACTTTCCTGGAGGGCTATGCCCTCGGCGACGGCTACCAGGGTCCGAGCGGCAAGCTGCAGCTCACCTCGGTCAGCGAGCGGTTGATCCGGGAGCTCGCCTGGCTGTGCTCGATGCACGGGATCAAGGCCGGTGTCAGCCACGGGATCCAGCGGGGCGGCCGCGTCATCAAGACCCAGCCGTTGCCGGACGGGGAGTACTGGCGGCTCAGCATCGGCGCCACCAGCAATCCCTTCTACGCCGGGAGTGACGGGAGCCACCAGCACAAGCGTCCGATCGTCACCAAGGTCGAGCGAGTGGAGCACCACGGGTACGTCTACGACTTCTGCGGCTGTGAGAACGAGGCGTTCTTCGGCGGCGACACACCGGTGCTGCTGCACAACTCCCGGGTTCGGGACCTCTTCGAGCAGGCCAAGGAGAACGCCCCCGCGATCGTCTTCATCGACGAGATCGACGCCGTGGGCCGCCACCGTGGCGCCGGCATGGGCGGCGGCCACGACGAGCGCGAGCAGACGCTGAACCAGCTGCTGGTCGAGATGGACGGCTTCGACGTACGCGGCGGCGTGATCTTGATCGCGGCCACCAACCGGCCGGACGTACTCGACCCGGCGCTGCTGCGGCCCGGCCGGTTCGACCGGATGATCGGCGTGGACGCACCGAACATGGAAGGCCGGCTCAAGATCCTGCAGGTGCACTCGCGGGGCAAGCCGATGGTGGAGGACGTGGACCTGGCCGCGGTCGCCCGCCGTACCCCCGGCATGACCGGTGCGGACCTGGCCAACATCCTCAACGAGGCCGCGCTGCTGACCGCGCGCAGCAACGCCCAGCTGATCGACAACCGGGCCCTGGACGAGGCGATCGACCGGGTCAGCATGGGCCCGCAGCGCCGCTCGCACCTGATGACCGAGAAGGAGAAGACGATGACCGCCTACCACGAGGGCGGTCACGCCCTGGTGGCGGCGGCACTCCCGGGCACCGACCCGGTGACCAAGGTGACGATCCTGCCGCGTGGGCGGGCGCTGGGCTTCACCCAGGTGCTGCCGGAGCAGGACCGCAGCTCCCAGGCACGCAGCGAGCTGCTCAACCAGCTGGCGTTCGCCATGGGCGGTCTGGCCGCGGAGCAGCTGGTGTTCCACGACCCGACCACCGGCGCCTCCAACGACATCGAGAAGGCCACCGGGCTGGCCCGGGCCATGGTGACCAGCTTCGGCATGAGCGAGCGGCTGGGCGCGGTGAAGCTGGGCGAGGACAACGGTGAGCCGTTCCTCGGCCGCGACATCGGGCACCAGCGCAACTACTCCGAGGAGGTCGCGGCGATCATCGACGAGGAGGTCAACAAGCTCCTCGCCGGCGCCCATCAGGAGGCCTTCGACATCCTCAAGGAGAACCGCGGGATCCTGGACAACCTCGTGCTCGCCCTGCTGGAGCGGGAGACGCTGGACCGCAAGGAGATCGCCGAGGTGTTCACCGGCCTCCGGATGCGGCCCAAGCGTGCCCCGTGGACCGGCTCGCCCGACCGGCAGCCGTCCGAGCTGCCCCCGGTGAGCCGCAACGGACGCTCCAACGGCCAGGGCCAGCACGAGCTGGTGATCGGCCCGACCGACGACGGCTCGGACGTGCAACAGGGAATGCCGGGCGGCCAGCCACCGCCGCCCCAGCCGCCGTCGCCGGCGGGGGGCGGGACGTGACCGACTCGGTCGACGGCGCGCCGGTGGGGCTGGCGCCGTCCTACGACCGCGCACGCGCCGAGGCCGCCGTACGCGAACTGCTGATCGCGATCGGCGAGGACCCGACCCGGGAGGGGCTGCGTGCCACCCCGGCGCGGGTGGCGCGGGCGTTCGAGGAGATGACCGCCGGGCTGCGGCAGCGACCCGAGGACGTGCTCACCACCGTGTTCGACATCGGGCACGACGAGATGGTGCTGGTCAAGGACATCGAGGTCTGGTCGGTGTGCGAGCACCATCTGGTGCCGTTCACCGGGGTGGCGCACATCGGCTACATCCCGTCCAACGACGGCCGGATCACCGGGCTGTCCAAGCTGGCCCGACTGGTGGACGTGTTCGCCCGCCGACCGCAGGTGCAGGAGCGGCTGACCACGCAGGTGGCGGACTCGCTGATGCGGATCCTGAGCCCCCGCGGCGCGATCGTGGTGATCGACTGCGAACACCTGTGCATGACCATGCGCGGGGTGCGCAAGCCCGGTTCGCGGACCATCACCAGCGCGGTGCGCGGGCAGCTGCGAGACCCGGCGACCCGATCCGAGGCGATGAGCCTCATCATCGGCTGAGGATGCGCGCCGTTCCCGGTCTGCCGCGGCCGTCACGCACGTTGGTGATGGGTGTGGTCAACGTCACCCCGGACTCCTTCTCCGACGGGGGACTGTGGCTGGAGCCCGAGCAGGCGGTGGCCCACGGTGTGCGGCTGCTGGACGACGGCGCCGACCTGCTGGATGTCGGCGGCGAGTCCACCCGGCCGGGCGCCGAGCGTCCGCCGGTCGAGGAGGAGCTGCGCCGGGTGCTGCCGGTGGTGCGCGCGCTGTCGGACGCCGGTGGCATCGTCTCGGTGGACACCATGCGTGCCGAGGTGGCCCGGCAGGCCCTGGACGCCGGCGCGGCGCTGGTCAACGACGTGTCCGGCGGGCTGGCCGACCCCGGCATGCTGCCGCTGGTGGCCGAGGCGGGCGTGCCCTACATCGCCATGCACTGGCGCGGGCACGCATCGAGCATGGCCGCTCGCGCGACGTACGACGACGTGGTGGCCGACGTGCTGGCCGAGCTCCGGCCGCGGATCGCGGCGGCCACGGACGCCGGGATAGCCCCGGAGCGACTGGTCGTGGACCCGGGCCTGGGCTTCGCGAAGACCGCCGAGCACAACTGGGCCCTGCTGGGCCACCTGGACGACCTGATGGCGCTGGGACACCCGGTGCTCGTCGCGGCCTCCCGCAAGCGCTTCCTGGGCTCGCTGCTGACCGACGAGCAGGGACCGCGCCCCGTGCGGGACCGCGACGACGCCTCGGCTGCGCTGAGCACGGTGGCCGCGCTGGCCGGGGCCTGGTGCGTCCGGGTGCACAAGGTCCGGCCGAGCGCCGACGCGGTGCGAGTGGTGGCGCGGCTGGCCGCGGAGCTGGGCGATGCGGGGGCGGAGCGGAAGGACCCGTCGTGACCGACCAGCAGACGGCCCAGCAGGTGGTGGAGGCCAACGACGCCTTCTACGCGGCCTTCGAGTCCGGTGACCTGGAGGCCATGCAGCAGCTGTGGATGCCGTCCGGGCACGCGGTCTGTATCCACCCGGGCTGGCAGCCGGTGCTCGGTGCCGACGCCGTCCGCCGCTCCTGGGGCCTGGTGCTCGCGAACACGCCGTACATCCAGTTCATCCTCACCGACGTACGCGTGTCCCTGCACGGCGACGTGGCGTCGGTGACCTGCACCGAGAACGTGCTGTCGGCGCCCGAGGGGGGCTCCGAGCAGGCCTTCGCGGGGGGCAAGGCGGTGGCGACCAACGTGTTCCTGCATCGCCTGGAGGGCTGGCGGCTGTGGATCCACCACGCCTCACCGGTACTGTCGAACCCGGCTGGTCAGGGCGAGCGATGACGGACGTGCGAGACGACGGGTCGCTGGACCGGCTGGCGCTGTGGGGCATCCGGGCGCGCGGTCACCACGGTGTGTTCGAACAGGAGCGGGCCGAAGGTCAGGAGTTCGTGGTGGACGCGGTGCTGGGTCTGGACACCCGGAGGGCCGGAGCGACCGACGACCTCTCGAACACCGTCGACTATGGTGCGGTGAGTCTCCGCATCAAGGAGGCGGTTGAACGCGACCCGGTCGACCTGATCGAGACGCTGGCCGAGCGGCTGGCCGAGGTGTGCTTGAACGAGGACCCCGTGGAATGGGTGGAGATCACCGTGCACAAGCCGCAGGCCCCGCTGGCGGTTCCGTTCGAAGACGTCACATTGACGATCCGCCGAACCGCCCACCGCACAGGCGACCAGACCACCCACCGGACGAGCCACCGGAGGCACCCGTGACCGAGACTCCGAACCCGCACATCATCGACGCGGACACGTTGACCGGGGAGATGCGTCCGATCCGGCGCGCAGTGCTCGCCCTGGGCAGCAACCTCGGTGATCGGCTGAGCAACCTGCAGGGTGCCGTCGACACGCTGGGGGAGACCCCGGACCTGTTCCTGGTGGCGGGCTCCCCGGTCTACGAGAGCTCGCCGGTGGACAGCCCGGTGCAGGACGCGGACGACTTCCTCAACGCCGTACTCCTGGTCGACACCACGCTGCCGGCCGACGTGCTGCTCGAACGGTGCCTCGCGGTGGAGGACGCGTACTCCCGCGAGCGTGGCGAGCGGAACGCGCCCCGGACCCTCGACATCGACCTCATCGTGCTCGGCGACAAGGTGCTGGACGAGCCGGAGCTGAGCGTGCCCCACCCCCGAGCCCACGAGCGCGCGTTCGTGCTGCAGCCGTGGTACGACGTCGACCCCGGCGGCCAGCTGCCGGGTCACGGGCCGATCAGGGACCTGCTGCGCAAGGTCGACGTGTCGGACCTGACCAGGCGCAGCGAGTACGTGCTCGATCTGACATGAGCCAGCAGCCCGGCCGGCTGCGTCCCACCCGGGTCACCACGTTGATCGCCGTCGCGGTGATCGGGTTCGCGTTGAGCTGGGGCACGCTGACCGTGCTGCGCCGCCGCGGCTCGTCGCTGCCCGAGGTGCAGTGGCTGTCGGTGGGCGTGCTGGCCTTCGGTGGGCTGGTGGTGTGCTGGATCGCGTTCCAGACCTGGTCCACCCTGCACCGGCGCGGGCGGTATCTCGATCCGCAGCGGGCGGTGAACCTCTACGTCCTCGGCCGGGCCTCGGCGGTGGTGGGTGCGCTGGTGGCCGGGGCGTACTTGGGATATCTGCTGCAGTACGTCGGAGACCTGGGTTTCGAGGTGGCCGACCGCCGGTCGCTGCGGTCCGGTCTCGGGATGGCGTCCGGGGTGCTGCTGGCGGTCGGCGGGAAGCTGCTCGAGCATGCGTGCAAGGCGCCGCGGCCGCCGGACGAGCACGACGAGCAGCACCCGAGCAGCACCGGTCGCGAGTAGC
>CAZRKV010000043.1:0-14461 GCA_964600305.1 uncultured Nocardioides sp.
TGCGCCTGGCCGTAGTAGGCGTCGTAGTAGCCGCTGGAGAGGGCGTAGGTGCCCAGGATGATGCGGCGCTTGACCTCGTCGCCGAACCCGGCGTCGCGGGTCGCCCGCATCACGTCCTCCGCGCTGGGATCGGCGACGCCCTCCGGTCGCACCCGCAGTCCGTAGCGCATCGCGTCGAAGCGCGCCAGGTTGCTCGAGGCCTCGCTCGGCATGATCAGGTAGTAGGTGGCCAGGGCGTGGTCGAAGTGGGGGCAGGACACCTCGCGCACGTCGGCCCCCGCGCCGACCAGCAGGTCCAGCGACTCCCGGAACCGGGTCTCGACGCCCGGCTGCCAGCCGTCCCCCTGCAGCTGGTGGATCACCCCGACGCGCAGGCCGGTCAGGTCCCCGGTGGCGCCCCGGCGGGCGGCCTCCACGAGGCCGGGGACCGGGTCGGGGCTGCTGGTGGAGTCGCGGGGGTCGTGCCCGCCGATCGCCTCGTGGAGCAGCGCCGCGTCCAGCACGCTACGGGTCACCGGGCCGGCCTGGTCCAGCGAGTTGGCCATCGCCACCAGGCCGTAGCGGGACACCCCGCCGTAGGTCGGCTTGACCCCCACCGTCCCCGTCAGCGCCCCGGGCTGGCGGATCGACCCGCCGGTGTCGGTGCCGATCGCGAAGGGGGCCTCGTAGGCGGCGACCGCGGCCGCCGATCCCCCGCCGGAACCGCCGGGGACCCGGCCCGGGTCCCACGGGTTGCGGGTGGGTCCGTAGGCGGAGTGCTCGGTGGAGGAGCCCATCGCGAACTCGTCCATGTTGGTCTTGCCCAGGATCGGCGTCCCCGCGCGGCGCAGCCGGGCGACCACCGTGGCGTCGTACGGCGGCACCCATCCCTCGAGGATGCGCGAGCCGCAGGTGGTGGGCTGGCCGACGGTGGTGAGCACGTCCTTGACGGCCACCGGGACGCCGTCGAGGGGCCCGGCGGTCGTGCCCTCGGCCCGCCGCCGGTCCGAGGCCTCCGCCTCGGCGAGCGCGCCCTCGCGGTCGACGTGCAGGAACGCGTGGATCCCGGCCTCGGCGGTGCCGTCCACCGCCGCGATCCGGTCCAGGTGCTCCCTGGTCAGGTCGAGGGAGGTGGTCTCGCCCGCCGCCAGGGCCTCCGCCATCCGGGCAGCGGTGCCGCGTGCCACCGGGTCCGACATCGGACTCACTGCTCCTCCCCCAGGATCCGGGGCACCAGGAACCGCTGCTGCTCCGACTCCGGAGCCCCGGCCAGGGCCTCCTCGGCGGTCAGCCCGGGCACCACCACGTCGTCGCGGAACACGTTGGCCAGCGGCAACGGGTGGGAGGTCGGCTCGACGTCGCCCGAGGCGGCGTCCCGCACGGAGGCCACCGACTCGAGGATGACCTCGAGCTGGGGGGCCAGGCGGTCCAGCTCGGCCTCGGAGAGGTCGATGCGCGCGAGGTCGGCCAGGTGGGCGACCTGGTCACGTGAGATGAGCGCCATGGGCGCCATCCTAGGCAGGGCCCGAGCGGGGGGCCCGCCCTCACCCCTGGGGGTGAGCGATCACGCCCCGTGTGCCCTCCGTAGAGTGGCGTCGACCGACGTCGGCGCCGGCCGGGGTGGTGGCCGGAGATGACCGGGGAGGACAACAGGTGCCGACGCACGTGAAGGAGCGCCACGCGCGCCTGCTCGCCAACCCGAGGGGAGCCGAACCACGAGCCCGGCTGGCCCAGGCCTCGTCCCGGGCGGACTTCCTGCACCGGCTCTCGCGCGTGGTCTCGACGGTCCAGCACCCGGCCCGTGCGGCCGAGGCCCTGGTGGACCTGTTGACCGAGGAGGTCGTGGACTTCGCCCAGCTGGCGCTGTTCGCCGGGCGGCACCAGATCTCCGCCGGTGCGGTCGAGGGTGGCCAGGTGCACACCGCCGACACCTACCGCGCCGACCACGTGACGCCTGCCCTGGAGCAGGCCCTGCAGCGGGGCACGTCCGAGCACGTGGTCGTGGGGACGGGCCGGGGGGCCGACTCGCGGCGCGAGGTGATCGATGCCCTCGTGGCCGTCCCCGACCTGGCGACCGAGCTGGAGGGGTTGGGGACGGAGTCGCTCCTGCTCCTCCCCCTCTCCGCGCGCGGTCGGAACTTCGGGATCCTCGCCGTCGGCCGGTCCCCCGGCCTCACCTTCGAGTCCTCGGCCATCGGGTTCCTCGAGGACCTCGCCCAGCGCATCTCCGTGATCCTCGATGCCACCCTCGTCGTGGCCGAGAGTCGGCACCTGGCCACCGTCCTGCGGGCGTCGCTGACCCCGCCCCGCACGGTGGAGGTCGGCCACCTCGCGGTCGGGAGCTACTACCGGGTGGCGCACGAGCACGAGGCCGTGGGTGGCGACTTCTTCGACGTGCACGGGCCCGAGGAGGACCTCGTCGCCGTCCTCGGTGACGTCTCCGGCAAGGGGGTCGAGGCGGCGATCGCCGCCAAGCGGATCCGCAACGCCGCGCGCACCGCGGCCCTCGTGGACCCCTCGCCCGACGCGGTGCTGTCCCTGGTCAACCGGGTCATGCTCAACGAGTCCGTCCACCAGGACGAGACCCTCGCGACCGCCGTGTGCGCCCGGTTGCGCCCCCGGGAGTCGCACCTGGCGGTGGACCTCGCCCTGGCGGGCCATCCGCCGGCACTGCTGCTGCGCGCGGACGGCCGGCTGGAGAGCGTGGAGGCCGACGGGCCGGCGCTCGGCCTGCTGGACGGGTTCGCGACGAGCCGGTCCACCCACGCCCTGGCCCCCGGCGACAGCCTGGTGCTGCACACCGACGGGATCACCGAGGCCCGGGGGGACCGGGACTTCTTCGGGGAGGAACGGCTCCACCTCCACCTGCGACGGATGGCAGGCGAGCCCGCCCCGGCCATCGCCGAGAGCGTGGCCATGGCGGTCAGCGACCACCTCCGCGGCCACGAGAACGACGACATCGCCCTGGTGGTGCTGCAGTTCGTCCCGGAGCAGGCGTGAGTCGACACGGCCGCGCGGTGCGGGCCAGTGAGATCGAGCGGTACTGGGACGCCGTGCGCGCCCGGGATCCCGGGGCCGCGGTGGCCGTCGTCGACGCCGCCCTGGACCGGGGCGTCGAGGTGGTGTCGGTGCTGGAGGACATCGTCGCCGAGGCCCAGCGCCGCGTCGGTGCGGCGTGGGCCGCGAACACCTGCACGGTCTCGGACGAGCACGCGATGACGGCGGTGAGCACCGAGGTGGTCGCCCACCTGGCGGCGGTCCGGACGACCACCCCCACCGGGGCGCCGGTCCTGATGGCGTGCGTCGAGCGCGAGTGGCACGCCCTTCCGGCCCTGATCCTCACCGAGGCCCTCGTCTCGCGCGGCCACGACGTCCGGTTCCTGGGCGCCGACGTCTCGCCCCAGGCCCTCGTCGGCGAGATCCTGGACCGTGGACCCCGCGCCGTCCTGCTCAGCACCTCCCTCACGAGCTCCCTCCCGACCACCCGCCGCCACATCGAGGCGGTCCGACAGACGAACACGCCCGTGGTCGTGGGCGGTAGCGCCTTCGACCCGACCGGGGCCCGGGCCCAGCGCCTGGGCGCCTCGGGCTGGGCACCCGGGGCCGACGCGGCCGACGACCTCCTGGACAGCCTGCCCACCCACGTGACCCCGGCTCCGCCCCTCGACCACCCCGAGTCGGCCGAGGCCACCCTGCTGCACAGTCGCGCGGCCGACGTCGCGGAGGCGGCGGCCGGCTCGGCCCTGGCGGCCCTGGACGAGCACCCGAACCCGACGGGTGACGGCCCGGTGCTCCCCGCCGACGACTGGCGGTCGGTGCTGGGCGGGCACGCGACCCTCCTCGTCGACAGCCTCGTGTCCGCGCTGCTCCTGCTCGACCCCGGCATCGTGCGGGAGGCGGACGACTGGTTGACCGGCGTCCTGCGCGACCGGGGTGCACCGGACGCCGCCGCGGATCTCCTCTGGGAGCGCCTCGCCGTCGCCCTGCGCGAGTACCCCGAAGTGACCCGCCTGCTCGAGGAGTCCGTCGTCAGGTCCGGCTGACCCCCTCGAGGGCGTCCGGCCCCCCGGCGAGCAGCCGCTCGAACGCGGCCTCGTCGAGGACAGGGACGCCGAGGTCCTCGGCCTTGTCGGCCTTGGAGCCGGCGTTGTCCCCCACGACCACGTAGTCGGTCTTGCGGGAGACCGAACCGGAGGCCTTCCCGCCGCGGACGATGATCGCCTCCTTGGCCGAGTCCCGCGAGTAGTTCTGCAGGGAGCCGGTCACCACGACCGTCAGCCCCTCGAGGGTCGTGGCCACCGACTCGTCGCGCTCGTCGGCCATCCGCACCCCGGCCGCCGCCCACTTGTCCACGATCGCCCGGTGCCACTCCGCCCCCTCCTCGTCGAACCAGCGCCGGACCGAGGCCGCGATGGTCGGCCCCACCCCGTCGGTGTCGGCGAGGTCGGCCTCGGAGGCCTCGCGCACGGCGTGCAGCGACCCGAACTTGGTGGCCAGGGCCCGGGCGGCGGTGGGGCCGACGTGCCGGATCGAGAGGGCGACGATGACCCGCCACAGGGACACCTGCTTGGCCTGGTCGAGGTGGTCGAGCAGGCGGCGACCGTTGGCGTTGAGCACGCGGCCCCCGACGGCCTCCTCCGCCTCCGCCGGCTTCGCGGTGCGCGTGAACAGCTCGGTGCGCACCAGCTTCTCCTCGTCGAGGTCGAAGATGTCGCCCTCGTCGACGATCGCACCGGCCTCGAGCAGCGCGGCGGCCGCCTCCTCCCCCAGCCCCTCGATGTCGAAGGCGCCGCGCCCGGCCACGTGGAACACGCGGTCGAGCAGCTGGGCCGGACACGAGCGGTGGTTGGGGCACCGGAGGTCCTTGTCGCCCTCCTTCTCCTGCACCAGCCGGGTGCCGCAGGAGGGACACGTGGTCGGCATCTCCCACTCCGCCAGGCCCTCGGGGCGGAGCTCGGGGACCGGGCCGAGGATCTCCGGGATGACGTCACCGGCCTTGCGCAGGACCACGGTGTCCCCCGGGCGGACGTCCTTGCGGCGTACCTCGTGGGCGTTGTGGAGCGTGGCCCGCTCCACCGTGGACCCGGCCACGCGCGTGGGTTCCATGATCCCGAAGGGAGTCACCCGACCGGTGCGACCAGTGTTGACACCGATGTCGAGCAACCGGGCATTGACCTCCTCCGGGGGGTACTTGTAGGCCATCGCCCACCGCGGCGCCCGGGAGGTGTAGCCCAGCCGCCGCTGGAGGCGGACGTCGTCGACCTTCACCACGACGCCGTCGATCTCGTGGTCGACCTCGTGCCGGTGCTCGGCGTAGTGGTCGATGAACTCCCGCACCGCGTCCAGGTGCGGCAGCACCGTCGTGCGGTCGGACGTGGGCAGGCCCCAGGCGCGCATCGCGTCGTACGCCGCGGACTGGGAGGGCGGCTCGAACCCGGAGCGGGCCCCCAGGCCGTGGCAGACCATGTCCAGGGCCCGGGTCGCGGTGACCCGGGGGTCCTTCTGGCGCAGCGATCCGGCGGCCGCGTTGCGCGGGTTGGCGAAGACCGGCTTGCCGGCGTCGGTCATCTGCTCGTTGAGCCGCACGAACGCCGCGCCGGACAGGTAGACCTCGCCCCGCACCTCCACCTGCCGGGGCACGGGGTACTCCGTGGTGCCGGCCAGGCGGTGCGGGATGGAGTCGATGGTGCGGACGTTGGGGGTGACGTCCTCCCCGGTGCGGCCGTCCCCCCGCGTGAGGGCCCGCACCAGGCGACCGTCCTCGTAGAGCAGGTTGATCGCCAGCCCGTCGACCTTCAGCTCGCACAACAGCTCCGGGTCCACCTCCACCTCGCGGACCACCCGGGCGTGCCACGCCTCCAGCTCCTCGGGCGAGAAGGCGTTGTCCAGGCTCATCATCGGCTCGAGGTGGTCGTGGGCGCTGAAGTCCGTCGAGACCGCGCCCCCGATCCGCTGGGTGGGCGAGTCCGGGGTGCGCAGCTCGGGATAGGCCTCCTCGAGCTCCTCGAGCGCCCGCATCAGGGCGTCGTACTCGGCGTCGTCGATCGTGGGCGAGTCCCGGAGGTAGTAGCGCCAGCGCGCCTCCTCGACGCGGTCGACCAGCTCGGTGTGTTGCTCACGGACCCCGGCACCGGCCGGGCGCACCTCACGGGATTCCATGGCCCCATCCTGCAACACGCCCCCGGTGGTAGGTTCGCCGCGACCGGGGAGAGCGACCGGCGAGGAGGACGATGTCGGGAGGCGACCCGCACCGCCCCCTGGTGTTCCTGCACGTGGGCGCGATGAAGACCGGTACGACGTACCTGCAGTCGCTCCTGCACGCCAACCGCGAACACCTCGCGGACGCCGGGTACCTGCGCCCGGGCGGATCCTTCGCGGCCCACAGCCCAGCGGTGCGCGACGCGCTGGGCATGGCCGCGGACGAGCAGGAGCGGGCGCGCCTGGCCGGCCGCTGGGACCGGTTGCGGGCCCGGGTGCTGCGCCACGAGGGACCCGCCGCGGTGCTGTCCAACGAGTTCCTGAGCTTCGCGGGACCGCGGCAGGCCGCCGACATCGCGCGCTCCCTGTCCCGGCCGAGGTCCGGGTGGTCCTCACGGTCAGGGACGTCCACGCGGTCCTCCCGAGCCAGTGGCAGACATCCGTACGCAACCGTGGCACCGCCTCGTGGGAGGAGTTCACGGACGTGGTGCTGAGCGGCGACCGGTCCTCCCCCACCGGTCGCTCGGTACGGCGGGCGCTGTCGATCCCGCGGATCCTGCGCAACTGGGGTGCTGCCGTCCCGGACCACCCGGTCGAGGTGGTGACGGTGCCACGGCCGGGGTCGGAGCCGGGCCTGCTCTGGCGCCGCTTCGCCTCGGTGCTCGGCGTCGATACGGACGTGTGCCGCGAGGGGCCCACCCGCAGCAACCCCTCCATGGGACTCGCGGCGGCCGACCTGATGCGCCGGGTCAACGCCCGGGTGCCGGACCTGCACCCGGTGGCGTACCGGGCGACGGTCAGGTCCGCGCTCGGGCACCACCTCGCCGAGGGCTACCGCAGCGAGCGGCCACCGCCACTCACCCCGGAGCTCGCACGGTTCGCCACGGGCTGGAACCGGCGCATCCGACGGGCCGTCCGGGCCCACGGCGCCCGCGTCACCGGTGACCTCGACGACCTGCCCGTCCGCCCGCCGGGCCCGCCGGGCGGGGGGACGCCGGCCGTCGACCCGCCCGCGGAGCAGACCGTCGAGGTGGCGACGTACGCCGTCCGGGGGATGCACGACGTCATCGCGGCTCGCCGCCGGGTGCTGCGCGAGCACGGCCTCACCCCGCCCGGTCCGGCCCCGGCCACGCCGGATCGGCTCCCCCGGTGGGCACCGGACGAGGCCGGTGTCGAGGCGGCCCTGGACCACTTGGTGCAGGTGGTCCGGACGGCCGTCGACCTCCAGGAGCAGATCAGCGCCCTGAGGTGACCGGCCCCACCCCGTCGAGGCCTCACCCCGTCAGGGCGTCCTCGATGGCGCCGATGAACCGGGGCAGGTCGTCGGGCTTGCGGCTGGTGATCAGCTGGCCGTCCACCACCACCGGCTCGTCGACCCAGGTCGCGCCCGCGTTGCGCAGGTCGGCCTCCAGGCTCGGAAAGCTGGTCAGCCGCTTGCCCTCGGCCATGCCGGCGTTGACCAGCAGCCACGGGCCGTGGCAGATCACGGCGGTGGGCTTGCCCGCCTCCAGGGCCTCGCGCAGGATCCGCTGGGCCTCCCGGTCCATCCGGAGGTGGTCGGCGTTGACCGTGCCACCGGGCACCACGAGGGCGTCGAAGTCGTCGAGCTGCAGCTCCTTCATCGTGGCGTCGACCGGCACCTCGTTGCCCGGCTGGGTGTCGCCCTGCTTGGCGCGGATGGTCCCGGTGTCGGCGGAGTACACCCGCACCTGGGCGCCGCTGTCGGTGAGTCGGTCACGGGGCTCGACGAGCTCGACCTCCTCGAAGTGGTCCATCGCGATGATGGCCACGCGCTTGCCGTTCAGGTCAGCCATGACTCGGCACTCCTTCCGGTTCGGGGTCACCCGTACCGGTATCCACCCGGAGGGGATTCATTCACGTGTGCTCACGTGAGCTGGGACGCAGCCCGGATGGCGGCCGCCGTGGCGCGCCGGGCGACGCCCGGGGACACTCCGGCGAGCCCGCACGCGGGCGCCACCACCAGCGAAGGGCCCGGGGCCAGTCCCACCATCTCCAGCCAGCGCAGAGCCTCCTCGGCGGCGCGTCCGGCGTCGGGCTCGGAACCGTCGCTCGGCACCACCCCGGCCACCACCGGCTCACCGGCCTCGTACGCCGCCGCGAGCTCGTCGTGGGCGGACGGGGCCAGGACCCCCAGGTCCACCGAGAGGCCCCGGGCCCCCGCCTCGCGCAGCAGGCCGACCGGGGCCTCGGGGGCGCAGCAGTGCGCCAGTGGGACGGCGCCGGTGTCCCCGGCGGCGGCGAAGAGCTCGCCCAGCGCGGTCCGCGCCCGGGCGCGGTCGACCGCGCGGTGCTTGCCGAAGCCCGAGGCGGTGGGCACCGATCCGGCCAGGACGCCGGGGAGGGCCGGCTCGTCGACCTGTACGAACAGCTCGGTCACGCCGGGCAGCCGACGGCGCACGTCAGCCACGTGGCCGGCCACTCCCTCGGCCAGCGACTGGGCCAGCTCCCGTCGGGCGCCGTGATCGGCCAGCAGCCGGTCGCCCCGCGGCCGCTCCACCGTGGCGGCGAGGGTCCAGGGCCCGGCGACCTGCACCTTCAGCGGCCCGGCGTACCCCTGGCCCAGCTCCTCGAGCACGTCGAGGTCGCGGCGCAGCAGCGAGCGGGCACGACGCTGGTCGACCCCGGGCCGGTCGGTCAGCCTCCAGCCCGCCGGCTGCAGGTCCGCCCCGAGATCCACCAGCAGCGCCATGGCACGTCCCGCCATGCCCGCCTGCGGGCCGCGACCGGGCACCTCGACCAGGTGGGGCAGGTCGAGCTCGTCGAGGACGCGTCGTTGCGCCTCGGTGTGCGCGGCGTCGTCCTCCCCCGGCCAGGAGCCGACACCGGTGGCGCGGACCCTCCCCGCGCCGGTGCCGCCCGGGGTCACGCAGCGACCCGCCGACTGTCGCTGATGGTGGCGGAGCCGACCACGCGGGTGCCGTCGTAGATCACCGCGGCCTGGCCGGGGGCGATCCCGCTGGCGGGGTCGAGGAGCTCGATGTCGACGGTGCCGTCCTCGCCCACCCGCACGACGGCGGCGTGCTCCTCGCCGTGGGCGCGCAGCTGGACGCTGCCGCGCAGCGCCCCGGTCGGCACCGCCCCGCACCAGCGGGGCCGGATCCCGGTGATCCGGTCGACGAGGAGCCGTTCGCGGGCTCCCACGGTGACCGTGCCGGAGACCGGTTCGATGTCCAGCACGTAGCGGGGCCGGCCGTCCGGCGCCGGGCGACCGATCCGCAGGCCCTTGCGCTGCCCGATCGTGAACCCGTAGGTGCCCTCGTGGCTGCCCAGCACCTCCCCGGTCGCGTCGTCGACGATCTCCCCGCCGTGGTTCGGCGCGCGCTCGCCGAGCTTCTCCCGGAGCCAGCCGGCGGTGTCGCCGTCGGAGATGAAGCAGATGTCGTGGCTGTCGGGCTTGTCGGCGACGAGGAGCCCCCGCTCGGCGGCCTCGCGGCGTACGTCGGCCTTGGTCGACCCCCCGAGGGGGAAGAGCGAGTGCGCCAGCTGGTCCTGGGTCAGGACGCCGAGGACGTAGGACTGGTCCTTGCCCTGGTCCAGGGCCCGGTGCATCTCGATCACGCCGTCGGCGTCGGTCCGCAGCTGGGCGTAGTGCCCGGTCGCGACGGCGTCGAAGCCGAGCGCGAGGGCCCGGTCCAGCACCGCGGCGAACTTGATCCGCTCGTTGCACCGCAGGCAGGGGTTGGGTGTGCGGCCGGCGGCGTACTCGTCCATGAAGTCGGTCACCACGTCCTCGTGGAACTCCTCGCTCATGTCCCACACGTAGAACGGGATGCCGATGACGTCGGCCGCCCTGCGGGCGTCGCCGGAGTCCTCGATGGTGCAGCAGCCGCGGGCGCCGGTGCGGTACGACTTCGGGTTGCGCGAGAGCGCGAGGTGGATCCCGGTCACCTCGTGCCCCGCCTCCGCGGCCCGGGCCGCCGCCACGGCCGAGTCCACGCCGCCGGACATCGCCGCCACCACGCGCGCCATCAGCGGGTCCTCCGGGCGGCCCGGGCGCGCTCGACGCACGGGCCGATCGCGGCCGCCAGCGCGGACACGTCCGCAGGGGTGCTGGTGTGACCGAGGGTGAAGCGCAGGGCCTCGCGTGCGGCCGCGGGGTCGTGGCCCAGGGCGATCAGCACGTGGGAGGGCTGGGGCACCCCCGCCGAGCAGGCGGACCCGGTGGAGCACTCGATGCCCCGGGCGTCGAGCAGCATCAGCAGCGAGTCCCCCTCGCAGCCCGGGAAGGTCAGGTGGGCGTTGCCGGGGAGGCGTCCGGCGGCCTCGGGGTCGCCGTTGAGCACGGCGTCGGGCACCACCTCACGGACCTGGCGCACCAGGTCGTCGCGCAGCGCACCGACCCGTTCGGCGTACTCCGGCTGGGCCTTCACCGCGGCCGCCACGGCCGCCGCGAAGCCGGCCAGGGCCGGGGTGTCGAGCGTCCCCGAGCGCACGTCGCGCTCCTGCCCGCCGCCGTGCAGCAGCGGGGTGAGCCCGAGCTCGCGGCGTACGACGAGGGCTCCGACCCCGAACGGTCCACCGAGCTTGTGCCCGGTCAGGGTCAGCGCGTCGACCCCGGCCGTGGCGAAGTCCACCGGGACCGTGCCGACGGCCTGGACCGCGTCGGTGTGGACAGGGATGCCGTGCTCGGCCGCGATCGCCACCACCTCGGAGATCGGCTGCAGCGTGCCGATCTCGTTGTTGGCCCACATCACCGAGACGAGGGCGACGCTGGCGGGGTCGCACGCCACGGCCTCGCGCAGGGCGTCCACGCGGAGCCGGCCGTGGTCGTCGACCGGGAGCAGCTCGACCTCGGCCCCCTCGTGCTCGCCGAGCCACTCGGCCGGGTCGAGCACGGCGTGGTGCTCGATCGCGGTGGTGAGGACGCGCGTGCGCGCCGGGTCCTGTGCCCGCCGGGACCAGTAGATCCCCTTGATCGCCAGGTTGTCGGCCTCGGTGCCCCCGGACGTGAAGACCACCTCGGTCGGTCGGCACCCCAGCGCCAGTGCGATCGTCTCCCTGGCCTCCTCCACGACCCGGCGGGCGCGCCGGCCCGAAGCGTGCAGGGAGGACGGGTTCCCCGTGACCGGCAGCTGCGTGGTGACGGCGTCGACCGCCGCCGGCAGCATCGGCGTGGTCGCTGCGTGGTCGAGGTAGACCGCGGTGCCTGGTGAGTTCATCGCGCCCTCCAGAGTACGGCGCCCCCCGTGGGCCGGCGACCCCCCGTGCTCACAGCAGCACCAGGTCGTCGCGGTGCACCACCTCGCGCTCGTAGGCGGCCCCCAGCTCGTGCTTCAGGTCCCGGGTGGACCGGCCCAGCAGCGCCGGGAGCTCGTCGGCGTCGAAGTTGACCAGTCCGCGGGCCACCGGCCGGCCGTCGGGCGACACCAGGTCCACCGGGTCCCCGGCGACGAAGCGCCCGTGGATCGCGGTGATCCCGGCGGGCAGCAACGAGGCGCGGCGCTGGACCACCGCCTGCACGGCACCGTCGTCCAGGGCGAGCCGCCCCTTGCCCGCGGTCGCGTGCCGCAGCCACAGCAGGCGGGTGGGGCCGCGCCGACCGGTCGGGTGGAAGAGAGTGCCGACGCGGTCGCCGGCCAGGGCGGCGTCGGCCCGGTCCGCCGAGGTGAGCACGACCGGGATCCCGGCCCCGGTCGCGATGCGGGCCGCCTCCACCTTGGTGAGCATGCCGCCGGTGCCGACCCCGGCGGCCCCCGCGTTCCCGAGCCTGACCTCGGCGAGATCCGCCTCGGAGCGCACGTCGGGGAGCAGGGAGGCGCCCGGCTCGCGGGGGTCCCCGTCGTACAGGCCGTCGACGTCCGAGAGCAGCACCAACAGGTCGGCGTGCACCAGGTGCGCCACGAGCGCCGCCAGCCGGTCGTTGTCACCGAAGCGGATCTCGTCGGTGGCGACGGTGTCGTTCTCGTTGACCACCGGGAGCACGTCCAGCTCCAGCAGCTTGGCGAAGGTCTGGTACGCGTTCCGGTAGTGCGCGCGGCGGGTCATGTCGTCGACGGTGAGCAGGATCTGGCCGGTCACGATGCCGTGCCGGGCCAGCTCGTCGGTGTAGCGGTGCACCAGCAGTCCCTGCCCCACCGAGGCAGCCGCCTGCTGCGCGGCCAGTCCGCGGGGGCGACGGGCGAGGCCGAGCGGGGCCAGGCCCGCGGCGATCGCGCCGGAGGAGACGAGGACCACCTCGACGCCCACGCCCCGGCGGGCGGCGAGGATGTCGACCAGGCGGGCCAACCGGTCGGTGTCGAGTCCCCCGGAGGCCGTCGTCAGGGAGGAGGACCCCACCTTGACGACCACGCGGCGGGCACCGGTCACCGTGCCGCGGCGTGCGCTCACGGCTGCTCCTCGGACTGGTCGGTCCGGTCGATGCGCCGGGCGACGTCGGCCCGGGCCTCGCCCTCGGAGCGCTCGGGCATCGCCTCCTGGATCGCCCGGCGCCGGCGGGCGGCAGGCCGCTGCTCCTCGAACCGGGAGTCCTCCCCCCGACCGGCCAGGTTCTCCGCGCCGGCGTCCACACCGGGCCGGAAGTCGAAGACGACCGCGTCGGCGGGGTCCCCGATGAGGACCGTGTCCCCCTCCAGGGCCCCGAGCTCCAGCAGGCGCTGCTCGACCCCGAGCCGGTCGAGGCGGTCGGCCAGGAAGCCCACCGCCTCGTCGTTGCCGAAGTCGGTCTGGCGCACCCAGCGCTCGGGCTTCTCCCCGCGCACCCGCCAGGCGGGCCGCCCCGGGTCCACGGCGTCGTGCGGCGAGGGGTTCCCGATCCGCGTGACCGTGAACTCCTCACCGCCACCGACCGGGGACGGCCGGAGCACGATGCGCTGGGGCTCGACGGTCTCGCGGTCGCCACGGGCGGCCTCGACGAGCTCGGCCATCGCGAAGGTGAGCTCGCGGATCCCCTCCCCGGACGCCGCCGAGACGGGGAAGACCCGGTGCCCGGCCTCCCGCAGCTCGTCGACGACGAAGGAGGCGATGTCGCGCCCGTCCGGCACGTCCACCTTGTTCAGCGCGACCAGGCGCGGCCGGCCCTCCAGGCCGCCGTACCGCGCGAGCTCGCCCTCGATCACGGCCAGGTCGTCCGCGGGGTTGCGTCCCGGTTCGATCGAGGCGGTGTCGACCACGTGCACCAGCGCAGCGCACCGCTCCACGTGCCGCAGGAAGTCGTGGCCCAGCCCCCGGCCCTCCGCGGCGCCCTCGATCAGGCCCGGTACGTCGGCCACCGTGAACACCGTGTCGCCGGCCGTGACCACGCCGAGGTTCGGCACCAGGGTGGTGAACGGGTAGTCGGCGACCTTGGGCCGGGCCCGGGAGATCGCCGAGATCAGCGAGGACTTGCCGGCGCTGGGGAAGCCGACCAGGCCGATGTCCGCGACGATCTTCAGCTCGAGGACGACCTCGAGCTCCTCCCCCGGCTCACCGAGCAGGGCGAAGCCGGGCGCCTTGCGCCTGGCCGAGGCGAGGGCGGCGTTGCCCAGGCCGCCGCGGCCCCCCGCGGCGACCACCATCTCGGTGCCGGGCCCGGTCAGGTCCGCGAGGACGGTGCCCCGGGTGTCGGAGACGACGGTGCCGTCGGGCACCGGCAGCACGAGGTCGGCCCCGTGGGCCCCGTTGCGATGCCCCCCGGCCCCCTGCCCACCGTTCTCGGCGCGCCGCCGGGGGCTGTGGTGGTAGTCGATGAGCGTGGTGACATCGGGATCCACCCGCAGCACCACCGAGCCCCCGGGCCCGCCGTTGCCCCCGTCGGGCCCCCCGAGCGGCGTGAACTTCTCCCGGTGCACGGAGGCGACGCCGTTCCCGCCCCGCCCGGCGGCGAGGTGCAGCTGCACCCGGTCGATGAACGACGGGACCGCCATGGTCTGCCTCCTGTCGGAAAGGGAACGAGGGCGCCCCACGTGGTGGGACGCCCTCGACGGATCAGGTGCGCGAGTGGGAGCCCCGGTCACTCCCCGGGACGGTGTCCACCCGTCTGCTCGCAGCTCGACCTCGCGAGCTCGCTCTCACGCCTCGGAGACGATGTTGACGACCTTGCGACCCCGGCGGCTGCCGAACTCGACGGCACCGCCGACGAGGGCGAACAGGGTGTCGTCGCCGCCGCGGCCGACGTTGTTGCCGGGGTGGAAGCGGGTGCCGCGCTGGCGGACCAGGATCTCGCCCGCGTTGACCGTCTGCCCGCCGAAGCGCTTGACGCCGAGGCGCTGCGCGTTGGAGTCGCGACCGTTCCGCGAGGAGCTCGCGCCCTTCTTGTGTGCCATGTCAGTCCTGCTTTCGTGCGGTG
>CAZRKV010000044.1:0-14448 GCA_964600305.1 uncultured Nocardioides sp.
AGGTCGAAGTCGCAGTCGGCGACCTCCGAGTTGATCCTCCCGGGCAGCCCCATCCGCTGGCGGTGCTCGGGGGAGAAGATGGTGACCCCGGCGTCGCGCAGCCGCTGGATCTCGGCGGGCACGATCACGCCGCCGCCCCCGCCGACGACCCCGACGAGGTCGGCGCCGAGCTTGCGCAGGGTGTCGACGAGGTACTCGAAGTACTCCACGTGGCCGCCCTGGTACGACGAGATCGCCACGCCCTGGACGTCCTCCTCCAGGGCGGCGTCCACGACCTCCTGCACCGACCGGTTGTGGCCCAGGTGCACGACCTCGCAGCCCTGGGACTGGAAGATCCGCCGCATGATGTTGATCGAGGCGTCGTGGCCGTCGAAGAGGCTCGACGCGGTCACCAGGCGGACGGGGTGCTCGGGCTGGTGCAGGGGCTGCTGGGGCTGGCTCATCGGTCCCTCTGGGCAGATAGTTGGTAGTCCTACTATCTCCATCGTACGCCGCCCGCCGAGGGTGGGCCAGTCGGCCCCCGTCCGCCCCGGCCACCCGGCCCCGGGGCCCCGTGCCGGGCCGCCCGTATCGTGGAGCGCGTGAGCGACCACCCGGCGTACGGCGTCCGCGGCCGCCGCTCCACGTGGGGCGCCGCGGCCGTCTGGAGCATCGGTTTCGTGCTGCTGCTGTGGGTCATCGAGATCATCGACCAGGTCCTCTTCGGCGAGCGGCTCGACTACGAGGGGATCCGCCCCGGCAGCTCCGACGGCGCCATCGGGATCCTGTTCGCCCCGCTGCTGCACGGCGGGTGGGGGCACCTGATCGCCAACACCGGCCCGGTGCTGGTCCTCGGGTTCCTGATCCTGCTCTCCGGGGTGGCCCGCTGGGTCGCGGTGACCGCGATGGTGTGGATCGTCGGCGGCATCGGCACCTGGCTCACCGGCGGGCTGGGCACCGTGCACATCGGTGCCTCGATCCTCATCTTCGGGTGGCTGGTCTACCTCATCCTGCGCGGGATCTTCAGCCGTCGGATCAGCCACGTGCTGATCGGCATCCTGATCTTCGTGCTGTACGGCGGTGCGCTGCTGGGGGTCCTCCCCGGCCAGGGCGGGGTCTCGTGGCAGGGGCACCTGTTCGGGGCGGTCGCCGGGGGCCTGGCTGCGTGGTGGCTGGCGCCGGAACCGCGGGTTCGGCGTACTCACCGGTACTGAGTAGCGTCGCCCCCGAGACAACCAGACGCAGGAGTGGGAGGCACCCAGCATGGAGCGAGTCGGAGTCGTCGGTGGCGGACTGATGGGGTCGGGCATCGCGGAGGTTTCGGCCCGCGCCGGCCTCGACGTGGTGGTGGTCGAGTCGTCCCCGCAGGCCGCCGAGGCCGCCCAGCAGCGCCTGGCCAAGTCCCTGGAGCGGGCCGCCTCGAAGGGCAGGATCGACTCCGTCGAGGAGGTGCTGCAGCGGATCCGGGTCTCCACCGAGCTCGGCGACCTCGCCGACCGGCAGCTCGTGGTCGAGGCGATCGTCGAGGACGAGCAGGCCAAGGTCGAGCTGTTCAAGCAGCTGGACCAGGTCGTGGAGGACCCCGAGGCGATCCTGGCCTCCAACACCTCCTCGATCCCGATCATGAAGCTCGGCGTGGTGACCACCCGGCCGCAGAACGTGCTCGGCATCCACTTCTTCAACCCGGTGCCGGTGCTCAAGCTCGTGGAGCTGGTGCCCAGCATCGTCACCGACCCCGACGTCACCGAGCGGGCCCGCTCCTTCGTGGAGAAGGAGCTGGGCAAGACCGCGATCGACAGCCAGGACCGGGCCGGGTTCATCGTCAACGCGCTGCTGATCCCGTTCGTGCTCTCCGCGATCCGGATGATGGAGTCCGGGTTCGCCACCGCCGAGGACATCGACAACGGCCTGGTGCTGGGCGCCGCCCACCCGCAGGGGCCGCTGGCGCTGGCCGACCTGATCGGGCTGGACACCACCAAGGCGGTCGCGGAGTCGCTCTACGAGGAGTTCAAGGAGCCGCTCTACGCCCCGCCGCCGCTGCTGGCGCGGATGGTCGACGCCGGGCTCCTCGGCCGCAAGACCGGGCGTGGGTTCTACACCTACTCCTGAGGTAGGGCGTCAGCGGCCGTAGTGGTAGCGGCAAGCGGCGATGCGTACCTCGTCCTCGACCACCTTGTAGACGAGCCGGTGCTCGTCGGTGATGCGTCGGGACCAGTAACCGGCGAAGTCGTACTTCAGCGGTTCCGGCTTGCCGATCCCCTCGTTGCCGTGGCGCAGGACGTCGCGGATGAGCGCGTTGATCCGCTTCAGGACCTTCCGGTCCTGCGTCCGCCACCAGACGTAGTCCTCCCAGGCGTGCGGGTCCCAGACCAGCCGCACCTCAGTCGTCGTCGACGAGGTCGCGGGGGGCGCCCTCGCCCGCCTCGAGCCGCTCCATCGCGCTCAGTAGTCGACGGGCGTTCGCGGGGGAGCGCATGAGGTACGCCGTCTCGCGCAGCGACTCGAAGTCATCCAGGGAGACGATCACGACCGGCTCGTGTCCGGCCCGGGTGATGACGACCTCTTCGCGGTCCTCGATCACGGAGTCCAGCACCTCGGCGTACCGGGCTCGGGACTCGGTGTAGCTCATGGTCTTCATCTCACAGCCTCCCTGTACGGATAACTGTACGGCGCGGGGGAGAGTGGCGCAACCCCGGGTCCCGACCCAGGTGGTTGCGGCCCGGTGAGAGGATCCCCGACGTGGACCTCACCTCCCTGCTGACCGCACGGCACAGCTGCCGGGCGTTCCTGCCCGACCCGGTCCCCGAGGAGACCATCCGGGCGGTGCTCTCCCTGGCCCAGCGCACCCCGTCCTGGCGCAACACCCAGGCCTGGCAGGTGCACCTGGTCAGCGGCGGGGCGCTCGAGCGGTTCAGCCGCCACCTGCTCGACCACGTCGACACCGGCGAGGTGCACGCCGACCTCGGGCTCCCGGCGTACACCCCGGTCCACGACCGGCGCGTGGTGGAGGCCGAGCGCGGCCTGCACGACCTGCTCGGCATCGCACCGGACGACGAGCCGGCGCGCGAGCAGCAGGCGCGGGAGAACTTCCGGTTCTACGGCGCCCCGCACACCGCGGTGCTCACCACCGACCGCGACCTGGGGGCGTACGGCGTCTTCGACTGCGGCGGTTACGCCACCACGCTGCTGCTCGCGGCCCAGGAGCACGGGCTCGGCGCCATCGTGCAGGGAGTGATCGCGATGTACTCCGACGCCGTGCGCTCCTGGCTCGACCTGCCCGACGACCGGCTGGTGGTGGCCGCGATCTCCTTCGGGTACGCCGATCCGGACCACCGCGCCAACCACCACCGCACCACGCGGGCGGACCTCGACACCGTCGTCCACCGCCTCGACTCCTGACCCACTCCTGAACCGAATCCTGGGAGGAAACCCATGTCCGCAGAGAAGATCGTCGTCGTCGACGGGGCCCGCACGCCCGTCGGCAGCTTCGGGGGCCTGTTCAAGGACGTCCCCGCCCACGAGCTCGGCGCCACCGCCGCCCGCGGGGCGCTGGGCCGCGCCGGCGTCGACGGGGCCGACATCCGCGAGGTCGTGATGGGCTGCATCGGCCAGGTCGGGCCGGACGCCTACAACGCCCGCCGGGTCGCCGTGTCCGCCGGGCTCCCGAAGAACACCCCCGCCTACACCGTGAACCGGCTCTGCGGCTCCGGCCTGCAGGCGATCTGGTCGGCCGCGATGGAGATGCGCTGGAACGACCTCGACCTCACCATCGCCGGGGGTGACGAGTCGATGACGCGGATGCCCTTCTACGACTTCGGGGCGCGCAGCGGCTACAAGCTCGGGGACCGCAAGCTCCAGGACGGCACCGTGATGATGCTGACCGACCCGTTCCACGACATCCACATGGGCGTCACCGCCGAGAACGTCGCCGACAAGTACGGCGTCTCCCGCGCCGAGCAGGACGAGTTCGCCGCCGAGTCGCAGCGGCGTGCGGCCACGGAGGCGGCCCGGGCGGCGTTCGCCGAGGAGATCGTCGACGTCGAGGTGGGCGGCCGCAAGCCGTTCACGGCCTCGGTCGACGAGCACCCCAAGCCCGAGACGACCGTCGAGACGCTCGCGAACCTGCGCCCGGCGTTCACCAGGGACGGCACGGTCACCGCCGGCAACGCCTCCGGGATCAACGACGGCGGCGCGGCCGTCGTCCTCGCCCGGGAGTCGGCGGCCGCCGAGCGGGGCCTGACCGGGCTGGTCTCCCTGGAGGCCGTCACCACCGCGGCCATGGAGCCCGAGCTGATGGGCTACGCCCCGGTGCTGGCGCTGCGCTCGTTGTTCGAGAAGACCGGCACCCAGCCCTCCGACATCGGCACCATCGAGCTCAACGAGGCCTTCGCCTCCCAGGCGGTCGCGGTCATCCGCGACGCGAAGCTGGACCCCGAGCGCGTCAACCCGTACGGCGGCGCCATCGCGCTGGGCCACCCGGTGGGCGCCACCGGGGCGATCCTGACCGTCCGGGCCGCCAAGGACATGGTCCGGCGCGACCTCGAGCTCGGCATCGTCACCATGTGCATCGGTGGCGGCCAGGCCCTCGCCGCGCTGCTCCGGAGGGTCTGATGGGCGAGCTGGCCACCTACGAACGCGTCGGCGCGGTCGGGCGGATCGTCCTGGACCGACCCGAGGCGTCCAACGCCGTCGACCTCGCCACCGCCGCCGAGCTCGGGACCGCGATCACCACCGCAGCGGACGACGCAGAGGCACGGGCGGTGCTGCTGACCGGGGCCGGCAAGCGGTTCTGCGCCGGTGGCGACGTGGCGTCGATGGCGCAGGCGGACGACCGGTCGGCGTACCTGCACGAGCTGGCCGACGCCCTCGACGGCGAGCTGCAGCGGCTCGCCGCGCTCGACAAGCCGGTCGTGGTCGGGGTGCAGGGCGCGGTCGCCGGGGCCGGGCTGGCCGTGATGCTCAGCGGCGACCTGGTGGTGGCCGGCGCCTCCACCCGGTTCGTGGCCGCCTACGCCGGGGTCGGGCTCACCCCCGACTGCGGGCTGTCCTGGCTGCTGCCCCGGGCGGTGGGCCAGCAGCGGGCCGCCGAGCTGCTGCTCACCGGACGGGCCCTGGGCGCCGAGGAGGCGCAGGACTGGGGCCTGGTGACCCGGGTCGTCGACGACCCGGCCGTGGAGGCCGAGGCGCTGGCGCTGGCCGAGCAGCTGGCGGCGGGGCCGGCGTACGCGCTCGGACAGGCGCGGCGGCTGCTGCGGGACTCCTGGGCGAGCACCCGCGCGGAGGCCGGGGCCGAGGAGTCGCGCACCATCGCGCACGCCGTCGGGACCGAGGACGCGCAGCGGCTGATCGGCGACTTCCTCGGCCGGTGACCCGCCCAGGCCCCCGTGTAACGCGGGGTTATGGACCGGTAGGAGGCCGTTCCCGGGGCAGTTCGCGACCACAGCACCGCACCAGTGCCCGCTCGAGGTCGGGGTCCCCTGCTCCCGGCCCGGGACGTGGCCGCTATCGTGGCCCGTGATCCCCTCGGACAGCTGATCGGCCGAGTGCGACGTACCCCGGATTGGGGCGGTGGATCACCCCGCGTCGACTGGACGCGGCGGCCCTGCCTGCCCGCGCTCGATCCGAGGAGCACCATGACCCGGTCCACCGTCCCTTCTCCCCACCGCGACCTCCGCCCGGTACGCCGCTGGGCCGCGCCCGCTGCCCTGCTCGCCGGAGCGCTCGTGCTCGCCGGCTGTGGCGGCTCCACCGACGCCGCGCCCGACGCGGGCGGTGGCGAGGCCGCCGGGGCTGCGGAGGGCTACCCGGTCACCGTCGACAACTGCGGTACCGAGGTCACCCTCGAGCAGGCGCCCGAGCGGGTGTTCACGATCAAGTCCACCTCCACCGAGCTGATGCTCGCCCTGGGCCTGGAGGACCGGATCGTCGGCCAGGCCTTCCAGGACGGCCCGGTGCCCGAGCGCTGGGCCGACGAGGCCGCCGACATCCCGATCATCTCCGACGAGGCCCCGGGGCAGGAGGCGGTCCTCGAGCACGAGCCCGACCTGGTCCTCGCCGGGTGGGAGAGCAACCTCGCCGCCGACACCGCCGGCGAGCGCGACACCCTGGCCAAGCTCGGCGTCGACACCTACGTCGCCCCCTCGGCCTGCCAGGGCGAGGAGCACCAGCCCGACCCGATGACCTACGACCTGCTGTTCTCCCACTTCGAGGAGGCCGGCCGCCTGCTCGGCGCGCCCGACGCCGCGGCCGACCTGGTCGCCGAGCAGCGCGCGGACCTCGAGGAGGTGCCCCGGGCCGAGGACGGCACCACCGCCCTGTGGTGGTCCTCGGGCACCGAGACCCCCTTCGTGGGCGGCGGGATCGGCGCCCCCGCGATGGTGATGGACGCCGTCGGGCTGGACAACGTCGCCGGCGACCTGGACCAGACGTGGAGCTCGCTGGGGTGGGAGTCGATCGTCGACGCCGACCCCGACGTGCTCGTCCTCGTCGACGCCGCCTGGAACACCGCCGAGCACAAGATCGAGCACCTGGAGTCCAGCCCCGTGACCCGGGACCTCACGGCGGTGCGACAGGAGCGGTACCTCGTGGTCCCGTTCCCCGCCGGTGAGGCCGGTGTCCGGTCGGTCCCCGCCGCGCAGTCCCTGGCCGACCAGCTCGACGAGCACGGCCTCCTCGCCGGGGGCGAGTGAGCAGATGTCCCTCGACACCCGCCAGCCCCGCACCGGCGTACGCCGCCCTCCCGCCCCGCCGGGGGAGCGCCCGGATCCGGTGCGGGCCGGGGACGGCATCCGCCGCGACGCACCGGCCGGGCGGCGGGAGCGGCGGGGATGGGGGCCCTGGGTCTGGGGGCCGCTGCTGCTCGCGGTCCTGGTGGGTTCGATCAGTGCCGCCGTCACCATCGGCCCGGCCGACCTCACGGTCACCGAGGTCTGGGCCGTCGTCGGCGAGCGCCTCGGCCTGGCCGACAGCGGGTTGAGCACGCTCCGCGAGGGCATCGTGTGGGAGCTGCGGCTGCCGCGGGTGCTGACGGCGGCCGCGGTGGGGGCCGGCCTGGCGCTGAGCGGGGCGGTGATGCAGGCGCTGACCCGCAACCCGCTGGCCGACCCGTTCCTGCTCGGTCTCTCCTCGGGGGCCTCGACCGGGGCGGTGCTGGTGCTGCTGCTGGGGATGTCGGTGGTGCTGCCGCTGGCGGCGTTCCTCGGCGCGCTGGCCGCGCTGGTCGCGACGCTGACCCTGGCCAGGTCGCTGGGGGCGATCACCCCCAGCCGCACCGTGCTCGCCGGGCTGGCGGTCTCCTCGTTCGCCAGCGCCGTCACCTCGCTGCTGGTGTTCTGGCACGCGCAGGGCGACTCGTTCCGCGAGGTGCTCAACTGGCTGCTCGGCTCGCTGGCCGGGGCGGACTGGTCGGCGGTCACGATCGCGTGGCTGGCCCTGGTCGTCGTCGGCACCCCGGTCGTGCTGCACGGCCGGGTGCTGGACGCGTTCGCGTTCGGCGACACCGCCGCGTCCGCCCTCGGCGTCGACGTCGGGCGCACCCGGTGGCTGTTGCTCACCGGCGCCGCCCTGCTCACCGGCGCCATGGTCTCGGTCAGCGGGTCGATCGGCTTCGTCGGACTGGTGCTGCCCAACGCCGTACGCCTGATGGTCGGCTCGCGCCACCGGCACCTGCTGCCGCTGGCGGTGCTGTTGGGGGCGACGTTCATGGTGTGGGTCGACACCGCCGCCCGCACCCTGTTCGACCCCCGCGAGCTGCCCGTCGGGATCATCACCGTCCTGGTCGGGGCGCCGGTGTTCGTGCTGGTGCTGGTGCGCAACCGGGGGCGGGCATGAACGGGATGCTCGAGGTCCACGGCCTGTCGTACGCCGTCTCCGGGACGCCGCTGGTCTCCGATGCGTCGTTCTCGGTGCCCGGCGGTGGCCTGGTCGCCCTGGTGGGACCGAACGGGGCCGGGAAGTCGACCCTGCTGCGGTTGATGGCCGGCACCCAGGCGGCGACCGGGCGCGGGGGCTCGCGCGTGCTGCTCGACGGGGAGGACCTGCTGGCGATGCGGCGACGCGAGCGGGCGCGCCGGCTCGCGCTGGTCGAGCAGGAGACCCGGGCGGAGTTCTCCCTCACCGTGCGGCAGGTGGTCGAGCTCGGCCGGATCCCGCACGAGTCCCGGTGGGCGGTCGGCACCGACGCCCCCGGGGTCGTGGAGCAGGCGATCGACCGGGCCGGGGTCCGGGCGCTGGCCGACCGGGAGCTCGGCACCCTCTCCGGCGGTGAGCAGCAGCGGGTACAGCTGGCCCGCGCCCTCGCCCAGCAGCCGCGGTTGCTGCTGCTCGACGAGCCCACCAACCACCTCGACATCCGCGCCCAGCTCGAGACCCTGGGCCTGCTGCGGGACCTGGCCGCGTCCGGCAGCGGCCTCACCGTGGTGGCCGCGCTGCACGACCTGAACCTCGCAGCGGCGTACTGCGACCACGTCGTCGTGCTCGCCGGCGGCCGGGTGCGCGCGGTCGGACCGACGCCGACGACGCTCACCCCGGGGCTGGTGAGCGCGACGTACGGCGTCGAGGCCGACGTGGTCACCCACCCACGGACGGGGCGGCCGATGATCGCGTTCTCGGAGGCGTGGACCCCGCCCGCGGGTGTTCCGGAGGGTGCGGGCCACGTCGGGGCGGTGCCGACACGGCGTTAGGCTGCCGCCAACCACGAACGCGACAGGAGGCCGGGTGGACGCACGGGTCGGGTACGTCGTGCCGGTCGACGGCGTGACGCCCCGGGAGGCGGTCGACCTGGCGGTGCTCGCCGAGCAGGCGGGCTTCGACGGGGTGATGGCCTCCGACACCTTCCAGCCGTGGCTGCCCAGCCTCGGGCAGGCCCCGCACGTGTGGTCCCTGCTGGGAGCGCTCGCCGAGCACACCAGCGGCGACTTCGGCGCCGGGATGGCCGTGGCGGGGGACCGGATGCACCCGGCGGCGCTGGCCCAGGCGGCCGCGACGCTCGGCGCCCTGCACCCCGGGCGGCACTGGGTCTCCCTCGGGGGCGGCGAGGCCCTGCACGAGCACGTGACGGGGGGCTACTGGCCGGAACCACCCGAACGGATCGCCCGGTTGTTCGAGGCCGTGGAGCTGGTCAGGCGGCTCTTCGCCGGGTCCGCGGCCGGTCGGGACGTGCGCTACGCCGGCGAGCACTTCCGGCTGGAGAGCTCCCGGCTGTGGACGATGCCCCCGCAGCCGCCCGCCGTGCTGGTCGCGACCAGCGGTCCGGTGACCGCTCGCCGGGCCGGTCGTTCCGCCGACGGGCTGCTGGCCGTGGCGGTCCAGCCGCAGCAGGCGGCCCTGGTGCTCGAGCGGTTCCGCGAGGGCGCCCGCGAGGCCGGTCGGGACCCCGCGGCGATGCCGGCGTGGTTGCACCTGAACCTCTCCTGGGCCGCCACCGAGGAGGAGGCGGTGGCGCACGTGGCCGAGCGCTACCCGATGGCGGCGATGCGGTTCGCCCGCGGCGACCTGCGCTCGCCGCACGTGGTGGAGCAGATCGCCCGGCTGGTCCGACCCGAGGACTTCGCCGGGCGCCTCCCGGTCAGTGCGGACACGGCGGTGCACCGGGAGCAGATCGCGGCCTACCTCGACCTCGGCTACGACCGGGTCTTCGTGCACAACGTCGGCGGCAACCAGGCGGCGTTCCTGCGGGCCTTCGGGACCTCGGTGCTGCCGGCCCTCGGGTAGCCCCCTCCCGCCGGATTTCGCGCGCCCACCCCCCCGCATACTCCGTGACGTTCGGGTGGCAGATCCGCTCGATCGGCAGCCCGACCGTCACGGAGTACCGCCTCAGGGGCGGGGGGCGTACATGATGATGGCGACGCCGAGCAGGCAGACCAGGGCGCCGGAGACGTCGTACCGGTCGGGGCGGAAGCCGTCGACGACCATCCCCCAGGCCAGCGAGCCCGCGACGAAGACCCCGCCGTACGCCGCCAGGATCCGGCCGAAGTGCGCGTCCGGCTGGAGGGTGGCGAAGAACCCGTAGGCCCCGAGCGCGATCACCCCGGCCCCGATCCACAGCCAGCCGCGGTGCTCGCGCACGCCCTGCCACACCAGCCACGCACCACCGATCTCGGCGAGGGCCGCGAAGGCGAACAGGATGAGCGAGCGGGCGATCGTCATGGCCGCCATCCTCGCGCACCCGGCCGGAGTAACCCCCTCTCCCCGAGATCGTTGGTGGATGCATGCATGTGCGTTGGAGTCGTCGTAGCGTCCTGGCCAGCGGCGTGGGCGTCGGGCTCGTGGGCCTCGCCCGTCCTGCCCGCGCGGCGCCGCCCCGGTTGCGGGACGGGCACGGCCTCGAGGTCGTGGAGGCGAGGCGGGTCGACGACCGCCTCCTCCGCGTGCGCTTCCGGACCGCGCAGGTGCACACCGGGCCCTGGGCGAGCATCCTGCTGCCGGAGGGGTACGACCGACGCCGCGGGCGCCGCTACCCCGTCCTGCACCTGCTGCACGGCGGCGGGGCCGACCACCAGCAGTGGCACGAGCAGCTCGAGGCGCGCGAGTCGTCCGCGGGTCGTGACGTGATCATCGTGATGCCCGACTGCAACCTGGTCGGGTGGTACGCCGACCACCGGTTCCCGACCGACGGGCCGCGCAACTGGCGGACCTTCCACCTCGACCAGCTCCTGCCCTGGGTGGACGCCAACTTCCGGACCGTGCCCCGGGCGTCCGCGCGCGCGGTGGCCGGGCTCTCGATGGGTGGGTACGGCGCGCAGAAGTACGTCGCGGAGCGGCCGGACCTGTTCGCGGCGGTGTCGTCGTACTCCGGCCCCTCGGACAACACCGACCCGGTCCTGGAGCAGTGGATCTTCCTCACCGTGGCCCTCGACGGCCAGGCTCCCGGGGCGGTGTACGGGCCGCCCCTGACCCACCGCCGGGTGCGGGAGCGGGAGAACCCCTGGCACCGGGTCGAGAGCTTCCGCGGCAAGCGCGTGGTCCTCTACTGCGGGGAGGCCGGGATCTCCCCGGACGCCTTCGCGGACCTGCAGGAGCACGTCGTCCACGCCCAGAACACGCGCTTCCACGCGAGGTTGCGCCGGGCCGGGATCGAGTCGACGTTCCACTCCTACCCCGGGTCGCACCACGGGGAGCACTGGGCGCGCAACTTCCGCGAGGACCTGCCGGGCATCCTCGACGTGATCGGTCGGGGACGCCACTGATCCCGGGTCGAGGGAGGCGCGGTCCGACCCCGAGGGGGACGCACCTCGACCCCGAGGGAGGCACGGCTCGACGCCGAGGGGCGCGCGGCTCGACGCCCGGGGGCCGGGCAGGATGGGGGCATGCCTGAGAACGCTGCCGACGAGACCCCCCGCCCCCGCTGGTTCACCGAGACGAACGAGGGCCACTCGCAGTGGTACATCGAGCGCTTCCGCACCATGGCCCGGGAGGGCCACGACCTGGAGGGCGAGGCGCGGCTGGTGGACGCGATGGTCGAGCGCGGGTCGCGGGTCCTGGACGCCGGCTGCGGTCCCGGCCGCCTCACCGGCGCGCTGCACGCCCGCGGCCACGAGGCGGTCGGGGTCGACGTGGACCCGGCGCTGATCGAGGCCGCCCGGGCCGACCACCCGGGGCCGACGTACCACGTGGGCGACCTGGCGGCGCTGGACCTCGACGAGGACCCGTTCGACCTGGTGATCAGCGCCGGCAACGTGATGGTCTTCCTCGCCGCGGGCACCGAGCGCTCCGTGCTCGAGCGGCTCCGTGCGCACACCCGCCCCGGCGGGCGGATCGTGATCGGCTACCGGCGCCAGGACTCCTACCCCTACGAGGCGTTCGACGCCGACCTCGCCGCGGTGGGACTCACCCTCGAGCACCGGTTCGGCACCTGGCACCTCGACCCGTTCACCGACGAGTCGGACTTCGCGGTCCACGTGCTGCGCGTGCCCGAGGCGTGAGGCTCACCCGCGCTCGAGGAACCACCGGGCCAGCAGGGTGTCGTCCTGCCGCACCAGCGAGTGCAGGTGGGCCGGCACCTGCACCTGCGTCCCGGTCGCCATCCGCAGCTGGTCGCCGGCGATGAACGTCGGGACCGTGGTCAGGCAGACCTCGTCGAGCAGGCCGTGGGCCAGCAGGTCCCCGGCCAGCTGGGGCCCACCCTCGGAGAGCAGCTGCCGGTAGCCGCGCCGGTGCAGCTCGGCGACCAGGCGGGGCAGGTCCGGCTCGTCCTCCCCGAGCACCAGCACCCGGTCCTCGCCGAGCAGCTCGCGCGTCTCCGCCAGGGCCGGGGCCCGCTCGCCGGTCGCCACCATCACCGCCGACAGGTCACCGGCCCGCAGCGACGGCGGCACCGACCCGGAGCGGGTGACCACCACCAGCGGCTTGGGGTTGGGACGGTAGGCCTCGGCCCGGATGGTGCCGGCCCCGACCACGAGCACGTCGGCCATCCGCCGCAGCGTGAGGAACACCCGCTTGTCGGCGGGGTTGTTGATGGACTTGCTCAGTCCGTCGGGCCCCTGGGCCGCCCCGTCCACGGTGACCACGAAGTTCAGGCGGAACCAGTCCGCCCGCGGCGCGGCGTACACCTCCCGGAGATCGGCGTCGTCGAGGTCGGACAAGCGCTGGATCCCGGTCACGACCGCCAGCCTATACTCCGGCCGTGCTCTCCCTCGCCGACCTCGCCCGCCTGTACGACGACCACCGGACCGAGCTGGAGCACGAGGTGCGGCCGGTCGAGGTGGGCGGGATCCGGATCGGCGACGGCGAGCCCGCCCTGATGGGGGTGGTGAACCTGTCCCGCGACTCGGCCTACCGCGAGAGCGTCGCCGTCTCGGTCGACTCCGCGGTGCGCAAGGCCCGGGTCCAGGTCGCGCAGGGGGCCGCGGTCGTCGACCTCGGGGCGGAGGCGACCACGGTCGCAGCGGTACGCCGCGACCCGGGCGCGCAGGTCGACCAGCTGCGGCCGGTGGTCGAGGCCCTCGCCCCGGAGGCGGTGGTCTCGGTCGAGACCCACGACCCCGAGGTCACCGCCGCCTGCCTGGAGGCCGGCGCCCGGATGCTCAACATGACCGGGCGCGAGCACGAGGAGGACATGCTCGACCTGGCGGCCAAGCACGACGCGGCGGTGGTGATGTGCTTCAGCGCCGGGGCCGACGTCCGGGACTTCTCCGAGGCGCCGGTGGGCGGCGACGCGGTGCCGGACCTGCTCGGGCACTTCGGGCCGCGCCTGGAGCAGGCCCGGGAGCGCGGGGTGACCCGCGTGCTGGTCGACCCGGGCCTGGGCTTCACCTACACCAACCTGGGCGACCACGTGGACCGCGCCCGCCACCAGGCGCGGATGCTGCTCGAGGGAGGACGGCTGCGCAGCCTGGGGGTGCCGCTGTGCAACGCGCTGCCGCACGCCTTCGACGTCTTCGAGGAGGAGTTCCGCACCGCCGAGGGCTTCTTCGGGTTCCTGGCCTGGCTGGGTGGGACGCACCTCTACCGGGTGCACGAGGTGGCCCGGGTCCGCGCGACCCTCCGGGCCGCGCAGGTGCTGTGACGCTCCGCTGACCGTCGCGGGCCGCGTCAGCCGCGGCGGCGCCGCACCCCGATCGCGGCGGCGACCGCGACCGCCGCGACGGCGGCGCCGGTCGCGCCGACCCACCGCCACCAGTGGTCGGGCGGGGCGGTGGCGAGTGCCTTGCGCACGGCGGTGTCGAAGTCCGTGGGACCGCCGGGCAGGTCGCCCACCAGCGCGCGCAGGTCCTGCTCCTGGCAGACCACCTCGTGGACCAGGCTGCCCACGAGCGGCTTGGCGACGTCGGCGCTGATCGGGGTCACGAGGCCGACCCAGTGGCTGGCCAGGTGCGGCGTGAGCACGGGTACGCCGACCACCCACCGCCGGCGCAGGCCGGTGACCGCGGCGTACCGCTGGATCATCTGCCGGTAGGTCAGCACCTCGGGCCCGCCGACGTCGAAGGTGCGGTCCAGCTCGGCCGGCAGGTCGGCGGCCGCGACCAGGAGGTGCAGCACGTCGTCGATCGCGATCGGCTGGATCCGGGTCTCGAGCCACTTGGGAGCGATCATCGCGGGCAGCCGGGTGGTGAGGTAGCGCAGCATGTCGAACGACGTGGAGCCGTCGCCGAGGATGACGGCGGCCAGCAGCACCGCGGCCGGGACCGGGGAGTCGAGGAACACCTGGCCGACCTCCACCCGGGAGGCCAGGTGGGGGGAGAGGTCGGCGCCCTCGGGGTGCAGGCCGCCCAGGTAGACGATCCGCCCCACCCCGGCGCGCTCGGCCGCCGCGGCGAACCGTTCGGCGAGCTCGCGGTCCCGCTCCGCGAAGTCGCGGCCACCGGCCATCGAGTGGATCAGGTAGTAGGCGACGCCCGCCCCGGCCATCGCGCGGTCCAGCGTCGCGGGGTCGGTGGCGTCGCCCTCGACGATCTCGACGTCGCCGGCCCAGGGCCGCGTGGTCAGGGAACCCGCCCGCCGGGTCAGCACCCGCACCCGCCAGCCTGCCGC
>CAZRKV010000045.1:0-14355 GCA_964600305.1 uncultured Nocardioides sp.
GTCGCGGACGTCCAGGTGGTCGGGGTGCCTGACGAGCGGTACGGCGAGGAGCTGTGTGCCTGGCTGCGGATGCGGCCCGGGGCGGAGCCGCTGGACGCGGACGCGGTCCGGGAGTTCGCCACCGGCCGGCTGGCGCACTTCAAGATCCCGCGGTACGTCCTCGTCGTCGAGGACTTCCCGATGACCGTGACCGGCAAGGTGCGCAAGGTCGAGATGCGTGCGGAGTCCGCGCGGCGGCTGGGCCTGTAGCTCGCCCACTCACCCGTCCGGGATCGTGCGTACGGCGGTGATCCGGTGCACGGCGAAGGAGCGCTCCTCACCGGTGCGCTGGTCGTGCGCGGTCAGCTGGCCGGCCTCGACCCGGATCGGTTCGACGACCCGCTCGGTGGTGGTGCCGTGGTTGTCGACGTAGCCGATCCACACCGGGTCGCCGGCCTGCGCGGCCTCGCGCAGCACCGCGAGCGCGTCGGCCGGGGTGGTCGCGGTGGTGCGCGCTGGTCGCTGCGCGGCCGCCCGATCCCCGGCACGGACCGCGGAGACGACCGAGCTGACCCGGGCCGTGGCGTGGGCGTCCCGGGCGGCGTCCCTGCCGCGGCGCCGGGGGGTCCGCGCGCGCAGCAGGTCCGGCCGGGCGACCCGGACCGTGCCGTCCGGCGCCTCCACGACCGGCGAGGCCCCCATCTCCCGCAACCGGGGCAGCAGGACGTCCAGGGGCGTGGGGCTGACCAGGACCGTGGGGGCGATCCGGCGCAGCCCCAACGCGGTCGCAACCTGGTGGTGCAGCACCTCGGTGAGGGCGGCCTCGTCGTCGGCGCGCAGGAAGGACTCCACGGCGCCGACCCGCACCGTGCCGAAGGTCCGCACGGCGTCGTCGACGAGGTACTCCAGCGGTTGGGGCACCGGGGTACGGGACACCTCCGACAGGAAGGCGTGCAGCTCCGAGCCCGTCCAGCCCACGTCCAGCGCCCGCCGCAGCGACCCGGGGGTGAACCGGTAGACGGTCGCCCCGCCCCGGGACTCCACGTCGGCGAGCAGCTGCAGTCGACGCGCCAGCCGGGACTCCAGCGGACCCGGCGCGACGGCGGTGAGGTCGGCCTGCAGCAGCACGTGGTCGACGGGCTCGGGCAGCAGGGGGGCGAGGGCTGCCGCCGCCTCCTCCCAGCGACCGGCCACGGCGTGCCGCCCGTGGGTGGTCGCGCCCCCCAGGCCGAGGAGGCCGAGGGTCGCGGCCTCGGTCACCGCGGCGGGGGCCAGCGCGCTGGTCGCCCGGCCCCAGCGGGGCCGCTCGTGGTGGAGCCGGGCGACGAGGGACGGCGTACCGGTGCCCGAGGCGAGGCCGGCGCCCGCGGGGAGCGAGCCGAGGGTGGTCAGGACCAGCTCGCGGACGTCGCGCACCGCCGGGGAGACCAGGTCGGGGGCGAGGGCGTTGGCGGCCTTGCCGGAGGCGTCGCGCTCCCCGACGCGGGACGGCACCCGGGAGGTCTCCAGCCAGCTGCGGGCCAGCAGCGCCCACCGCTGGGCGACCGGCTCGGCGGAGACGGCGTCGTAGGCGTCGGTCGGGACCCAGGCGGGGTCGCCCTCGGCGTCCTGGCCCTGTGCGAGCAGCCCCGCCGCGGCCACCAGCTCCACCAGGAGCCCTGCGGTCGCCTCGTCCACGTGCAGCATGGTGGCGGTGGCGCGCAGGTCACGGACCCCCAGCCCGCCGCTGCGGAGCACCGCCGGGGGGTGGGTGCCCCAGTGGTCGAGCAGCAGCTCCACGCGGCGTACCGCCTCGAAGGCCGCGCCGGCGGCGGCACGGTCGAGCACGGACTGCTCCCGGTCGGTGGTGGCGACCTCCGGCACCTCGTCGACGCGCTCCCGGGTGGTCCGCCCGTCGCGCAGGGCGATGCCGACCTCGCCGGGCATCCGCACCAGCTCGCCCTCGCCGGGGACCAGGAGCCGGTGGGCCAGGAGCTCCTCCACCGGGTTGGCCGCCGACGCCGGGGTGACGCTGCGTCGTGCCCGCCCGCTCCGGCCCTCACCGCCGTGGGCGTCCAGGTGCTCGAGCGCCGCCCGGGCCCCGTCGCTGACCGACGCGATCCGGGCGCGGACCTCCTCCGGAGACGCCGGGCGGGCCGAGCGGGGACGCAGGCCACTGCCGGAGGAGCCGATCGCGTCCGCGACGGTGCCCAGGGCCCGCAAGCCGTCGGGCGCCTCCCACGCGAGGGCGAGGTCGAGCAGGCGATCCACGGCGGCGTCCACCGAGGGCGGCTCGGCGTGGACCACCTCCCGGAGGTGGTCCCGGTCCATCGGCCCGGCGACCGCGAGGGCGTCCAGCACGATCAGCTCGGGTCGCGACAACCCGTCCAGGGCCCGCAGCAGCGAGGCGCGGGTGGCCGCGCGCGAGGCGAGCTGGGTGGAGTCCTGCGGTGCGGGGGTGGCCAGGTCAGGTCTCGCCAGCAGCAGGGCGGCCAGTCGTTCCTCCGGCCACCGGCGCAGCTCCTCGGCGAGGGTGCGGCTCGGGGGCGTCGCAGCGCCGGGGCGACCTGGGTCGGTCCGCGCGGAGGTCGTGGACATCACCTCCACGGTACGCCCGCGCCTGTGGAGGAGCGACGTTCCCGCGATCCGGGCTGGACTAGCATCCAGGGCCAGAAGTGATCCGACCCAGGAGCGACGTCGTGACCCCAGACCCCCCGGCGCTGCGCCGGTACCGCCCCGGGTCCGGGTACGCCGTGCTCGGCCCCGCCGTGGTCGTGCTGCTGCCCGACGTGCCACGCGCCCGCGCCGCCGCGGTGTGGGAGTGCGTGGACGGGGGCGGCTCCTTCCAGGACGTCCTCGACGTGCTCGTGGCCGGGGGCCTCCGGTCCCTGCCCTCCGTCGCGATGCTGGCCGTGGGCCCCGCCGGATCGCGGCTCCTGCTCCGGGGTGGTGTGGTGGCCACCCTGGCCACCGAGGGCGAGTCGAGCGAGCTGGCCGGTCCCACGGACACCACCTGGGCCGAGCACGTCCTGCCCTCGCTGGAGGGCTGGACGCTCCGGGCGGCATCCGCCCCGTCGGGGGAGGGAGAGCCGCTGCAGGTCGCCGAGGGGCTGGTGCGGGCCTCCCTGGTCAGCGCCGGTGCCCCGGTCCCGTCCGCGCCGGGAGCTGCGAGCACCGGGGCGCACGCCCGGGATCGCGTCCTGCCCGGGGCCCGTCCCGAGCCCGGCCCCGAGCAGTCGGAGCCGGAGGTGCTCGAGGGCGCCCCGGCCACCGAGGCGATCGCCGCGAGCGACAGCGGTCGCGTCGTGGCCCGCCTGGTCTTCTCCACCGGCGAGGAGGTGGAGGTCGACGGCCCGGTGGTGGTCGGGCGCAACCCGGACACCGGACGAGCCACGGGGGCGGGTGAGCCCCGCGCGGTGGCGGTGCCCAGCCGCAGCCGGGAGATCTCGGCGACCCACCTGGAGGTGCGACCCGGGGAGGGCATCGACCTCGGTGCCGCGGTCGTGACCGACCTGGCCTCGACCAACGGCACTCTGCTGGTCCAGCCGGGCCTCCCGCCGGAGGACCTGCGCCCGGGGGTCGCGACCGCACTCGTCCCCGGCGCGGTCATCGACCTGGGCGACGGTGTCACGATCTCGGTCTCCCACCCATGAGCGAGCCTGCCACCCTGGAGCAGCGCTGCACCGGGCACCTGCTCGACCTCCTGCTGGCCTGGGGGCTGGTGCTCGCCGCGATCGTCGTGGCTGCGGTCCGCCCGGGCACCGCGGCCGCGCCCTGGCTGGTCGTCGGCGCCTGCGGCCTGGTCCTCGCCGGTGGCGCCGGCTGCCTGGTGGCCACGGGCGCCACCCCCGGCCTGGCGCTCGCCGGGGCCCGCGTCGTCGACGAGGTGGGCGGGGGGCGCCCCGGCTGGGTCCCCGCCCTCGCCCGGGCCGGGATCCTGTTCGTGGCGGGCCCTCCGACCCTCGGGGTCGGTGCCGTCCTGCTGGCCCGCAGCGTGGCCCGGGACCCGTCCGGTCACCATCGGGCCTGGCACGACCGCCGCACGGGTACGAGGGTCCTGCACGCCGACCCCGGCCCGACGCCGGCACCCACGGATCCGGCGACCCCGGTCGCGGGCAGGCTCGCCGCCGGCCCGGTCAACCTGACCGCGCTCCGCCTGGCGGGACGCGACCCCCGAGAACGGCCGACGGCCCCGACGGACCACGCCCCCCGCGCAACCGTCCGGGGGCCGTGGGTGCTGCACTCCGGGCAACGGCACCACGTCCTCTCCGAGCCGGTCCTGGTCGGCACCGGGCCCGCGGCCTGCATCGAGCTCTCCGGCGACGGGATGCCGGTGGTGACCGCCCTCGGCTCGGCCCGGGGTGGCGAGACGGTGCGCCACGGCGTACGCCGCCCGCTGCGCCCCGGGGCCACGTCCGCGCTCCTCCCCGGGGACGTGGTGCGGGTGACGGGGGAGCAGGTCCGGGTCGAGCTGGCCGACCCGGTCAGCGAGTGACGACCACCGGCAGGGCGACCCGGTTGCCGTTGGCCCCCCGGAGCAGGATCCGGCCACTGCCGGTGCCCTCGCCCCCGTCCCCGCCCCCGTCCCCGAGCCGGACGGTGATCTCGCGGGTCTCGCCCGGACCGATGCGGATCGCTGCCGGCCGGACGACCACACCGGTGCCGGCCAGGCCCCTGACCTGCACCGAGTAGTACATCGCCCGGTCGCCGATGTTGGTGACCTCGCGGGTCGCGCTGCGCTGGCCGGGGCCGAGCATCACCGAGGGGGTGTTCAGCCCCTCCCGGTAGCGGGCCCCCTCGAACCAGCGGCGGTGGGCCCCGTCCGCGACCTCGAGGACCAGCCCGGGCCGCAGGGCTGCGTCGCCCCGGACGCGTCCGGCCCCCTGGCGCAGGGCCGACGGGTTCCCGGCCGCGCCGGCGGCGCTCGTCGAGAGCGCGGACCGGACCGCGGTGGCCGACCAGTCGGGGTGGCGCGCGCGGACGCGGGCCGCCTCCCCGGAGTACCCGGCCGCCGCGGCCGAGGTGCCGGTCAGCTGTTCCCACCGGTGACCCAGCGTCGAGGTGTCCGGGGGCACCGCCCCGAGGACTCCGCTGCCCGGGGCCACCAGGTCCGGCTTGACCGTCCGCCCCTCGGGGTCCCCGGCGGGGGAGAACGCCGGCACCCGGCCCCCCGGGGCCGCTCCTGTCGGGGCCAGCGAGACCCGGGCGTCCTCGTCGGCCCGGATGCTGCGCACCAAGCGACGTCCCTCGTCGACGCCCAGGTGGACGGTCGGCACGGCGTGGATGTCGTCGGTCGCGGAGCGTTCCTCCTGGTTGACCAGCACCATCCCCGCGCCCTCGGCACGCTGCACCGCGTCGGACTTGTCCACGCGGCCGATCCGGCCCCGCTCGCACACCACGACGGCCCCGGCCACCCGGCCACCGTCGAGGCTCCCGGGGACACAGGCACGGGCGTCGGCGGTCGCGGCGCCGGGGGCGACCGCGTCGGCGGCCAGCACCACCGGGGCCCGGCCCACGCCGCGACGCGAGGACATCGCTCCCTCGAGGGTGGGGCCGTCGACCACTCGGACCTCGCCCAGCCGCGTGCGGCTGGTGGCGGCGCCGACCGAGGTGGCCCACGGGGAGGCGTGGGCGGCGTACCGCTCGCCGCCGTCGTTGCCGGCGGCGGCCGCCACCACGATGTCGGCCTCGGCCGCCCCGAGCAGGGCCCGGTCCACGGTGTCCAGCGCACGGCCCCCGGCCACGGAGAGGTTGAGCACGTCCACCCCGTCGGCGGTGGCCTGGTCGACCGCGCTCACCAGGTCCGCCGTCGCGCACCCGTCGCCCTCCGGGCTGGGAGCGGTCCAGCAGGCCTTGTACGCCGCGACCCGGGCCTGTGGCGCGACCCCGCTGAACGACCCGAACGAGTGGCCGCCCACCTGGACCGACACCCCGGCGTTGCCCGCGGCGATCGACGCGACCTGCGTGCCGTGACCCTCGTTGTCGTGCGCGGAGAGGGACGCGCTGTTGCGGACCCGGTCGCGGCCGAACCCCTCGACGAACCAGCGGGCGCCGACCAGCTTGGCGTTGCAGGTGTCCCGTGACCAGTCCTCGCCGGGCTGGCAGATGCCGTTGTAGTCGTCGGGGGCCCGGCCCAGGCCGGGGACCGCCGCGAAGAGGGGGCTGTCGGGCCCGATGCCGGAGTCCACGACGCCCACGACCGTCCCGGCTCCGCCCCGGTCGTTGCCCGCCGGGCGCGCGGCCCGCAGGGGCGAGGCGGCCACCTCGGTCCCGGCCAGCTCGCGCAGCTCGTTGCGCTCCACGTCGGCGACCCCGTCGACCTGGGCGAGGCGGGCGGCCTGCGCGCGGTCCAGGCGCACGGCGTATCCGTTGAGGGCGGTCGTCCACCGGTAGACGGGGGAGGGGGACCCGACCGCGGCCAGGGTCCGGTCCTGGTCGGTGCGCAGGTCCTCGGTGGTGGTGCTGGTGCGCTCGGGGAGCCCGGCGGTGCCGGGCCCCTCCAGCGCCACGAGATAGAGCTGGTCGTCGGGTCCCGATGCCGGGGGCGCCGCGACGCCGGGAGCTCCCGGGCCGAGCAGCACCGCCACCACCGCGGCGACGAGCGCGCCGAGCAGGGCCGGGCGCTGCGGTGTCCGGCGGTGCGGGGGCATCGGGCTCCCTTCGGGGCGTACTGGTGGAGCGCGGGGACGGGCCGACAACTGGACCAGTGAAACCTGTATCGTCCCACGGCTCAACCCGTTCTCCCCAATCCGGGGGAGGCGGCGTATGTTGCCCGGCGTGAGGCTGCAGGCCGCGGACGACGTCCTCCGGGAGGTCTGGCAGGGCGTGACCTCGGTGCAGCCCCTGCCCGACCCCACGCTGGTGGCGCTCACCGGGGTGGTCGCGGCCGGCCTGGTCGCGCTGCCCGCGACCTGGCACCTGGTCCGGCTGGCCGTCACCACCGTCCACGAGGCCGGCCATGCGGCGGTGGCGGTGCTGGTCGGCCGCCGGTTGCAGGGGATCCGGCTGCACTCCGACTCCTCCGGGGTCACGGTCACCCGGGGGCGCCCCCGTGGTCCCGGCATGGTGGCCACGCTGGCCGCCGGCTACCTGGCGCCCGCCGGCGTGGGGGTCCTCGCGGCGCTCCTCCTGGCCGCCGGGCGGAGCGTGGGCCTGCTGTGGGCCGGGGTCCTCCTCGTCGCCCTCCTGCTGGTGCACGTGCGCAACGCCTACGGCCTCGCGCTGCTGCTGTTCGCCGGGGGGCTCGCGGTGTGGGTGAGCTGGTCCCTGCCCCCGCCGACCCAGTCGCTGGTGGCCCACCTGCTGGCCTGGCTCTTCCTGCTGGGCGCCCCCCGACCGGTGCTCGAGCTGATCGCGGACCGGAGGCGCCGGCGCCCGGCGTCGGACGCCCACCAGCTGGCACGCCTGACCAGGGTCCCGGCGCTGGCGTGGATGGTGGTCTTCCTCCTCGCCAACCTGACCGGCCTCGCGATCGGCGTCGTGACGCTGCTGCCGGAGCTGGCGAGCGGGTCCGGCTGAGGCCTCGTGTGGCGGGCGGAACTGGTTGGCCCCGGCCCCGGGCCCCGTCCTAGGCTTGCGCCGCGCGCACGGCAGGGGCCGTGCACTCGAGCAGGAAGAGGATGGCCGTGCCGGTTGGCAAGGTGAAGTGGTTCGACCCCGACAAGGGCTTCGGGTTCCTGTCCCGCGACGACGGTCCGGACGTCTACGTGCGGGCGGACGCCCTGCCCCCCGGCGTGCCGACCCTGAAGGCGGGCACCCGGGTCGAGTTCGGCATCGCCCAGGGCCGGCGCGGCGACCAGGCGCTGCAGGTCCGACTCCTCGACGCACCCCCGTCCGTGCGCCGCAACCAGGCGCGGGCGCAGCGCCGGAAGCCCGAGGAGATGCAGACCATCGTGGAGGACCTGATCCGGCTCCTCGACGACGTCGGCGAGGCCTACCGGCACGGTCGGCACCCGGATGCGCGGACCGCCCGGCCGACCGCCAAGCTGCTGCGGGCCCTCGCCGACCAGCTGGAGACCTGAGCCGGGCCCACCCGGGTTCAGGGCCGCCCGAGCACGAGGGCGCGACGGCCGGTGGCCGCGACCAGCACCAGGCACGCGGTGAGGACCACGCTCGCCAGTCCGAGCCCGAGCCGGGGCTCCAGCGGGATGGCGATGCCGACGAAGCCGCCGACCACCCACGCCAGTTGCAGTGTCGTGTCGGACCGGGCGAAGGTGCTGGTGCGGACCCGCTCGTGGACGTCGCGCTGGATGGTGGAGTCCAGCGAGAGCTTCGCCAGCGACTGGGCGAGTCCCGCGGTGAGACCCAGCACCACCAGGGACACCAGGCCGTAGGCCACCGCCGCGAGCAGGGTCGCGGCGATGCCGGCGACCACCGTGAGGACCACGGTGCGGGCCGGGTCGACCCGGCGCAGCAGGGAGGCGAGCGCGATGCCCGCCGTGTTGCCGGCCCCGGCCGCTCCCACGACGACCGCGAGCAGCACCTCGCCGGACCAGCCATCGATCGGGTGCTCGCGCAGCAGGAAGGCCATGAACATGGTGAGGAAGCCCGAGAGCCAACGGGGGCCACAGTTGGCCCGCAGGGCGTGCAGCACGGAGGGCGGTACGTCGAACCACCGGCGCCCCGGCAACGGCCGGGTCCGGCCGGTCCGGTCGGACGTCGCGGCCGGTAGTGCCAGTGGCTCGCGCTCCCGGTCGGAGTCGACCCGCGGGTCGAGCAGGACGGCCAGGACCGTGGCCACCACGAACAGCACGAAGCCGTAGCGCAGCGCCCACTCGGGGCCGAGGAGGGAAGCGCCGAACGCGAGCGGCGCGGAGAGGGCCACGCCGACCACCCCGGCCAGGGACATCCGTCCGTTCGCACGGACCAACGGCACGCCCGGCGGCAGCAGCCGCGGTACGGCGGCGGCCTTGGTGACGCCGTACGCCTTGGAGGCGACCAGCACCCCCAGGGCGGCGGGGAAGAGCCAGGTCGAGTCGGTCACCACGGCGGTGCCCAGCACCCAGCACAGGAAGGCGCGGGTGGCCATCGTGGCGCCGACCGCCCACCGCCGACCGTGGCGGAACCGGTCCAGGAAGGGGCCCACCAGCGGCGCGACGATCGCGAACGGCAGCATCGTGAGGCCCAGGAACAGTGCCACCTGGCTGCGGGCCTCGCCGGTGGGGACCTGGAAGAACAGGGTGCCGGCCAGCGCGATGGCCACGGCGGCGTCCCCGGCGGCGTTGACCGCGTGCAGCTCGAAGAGGCGGGAGAGCCCGGAGTCGCCCGCTCCCTCGGCGCTGGTGGCGCGACGGACCCGGTGCACGGCGCGTCGCCCCGCCCGGACGGCCCGGGCGCCGGCACCGACGACGGCCGACCGGGACCCGCCCGAGGGGTCGCGACCGATCCAGGTCATGGGTCCCATCCTGCCCCGGGGAGACAGGACAGCCGGGGATGAGTCATGATTTCGTCCGTGTCCACTGCAACCCGTGTCAAGCCGGACTCGGTCGCCGTCCAGGCGGTCGAGGCTGCCCGCAACGCGGTGCTGGAGCAGGCGCCCGCGGAACACGTGGGGGAGCACCTCGGCCACGTCGTCGAGGGCGAACGGGTGGTCACCCACCAGTTCGCGTGCCTGATGCCCGGCTACCGGGGGTGGCGCTGGTCGGTGACCGTGGCGCGTGCCTACCGGTTGCGCAGCGTCACCGTCGACGAGGTGGTGCTGGTCCCGGGTGAGGAGGCGATCGTCGCCCCGTCCTGGGTGCCCTGGAAGGAGCGCGTCCGGCCGGGCGACCTCTCCCCGGGCGACCTGCTCCCCGTCGAGGAGGACGACCCGCGCCTGGTGCCGACGTACTCCTTCGGTGACGACCCGCTGGACCGTGACGAGAAGGCCCAGGTGCGGTCGGTCGCCGGTGACCTCGGCCTGGGCCGGGTGCGCACCCTGTCCCGGGAGGGGATCGACGAGGCGGCCCAGCGCTGGTACGACGGCGACCACGGCCCGCACTCCTCGCTGGCGCGGTCCGCGCCGGCGCCGTGCAGCACGTGCGGCTTCCTGCTCCGGCTGAACGGCTCGCTCTCGGAGATGTTCGGTGTGTGCGCCAACGCCCGTGCCAACGACGACGGCCGGGTGGTCTCCTTCGACCACGGGTGCGGGGCGCACTCGGAGGTCCAGCTCGCGCGCAAGCACCTGCCCAAGGCGCTGCCGGACCCGGTGCTCGACACGATCACCGGCGAGGAGCTCGACACCTTCTGACCGGTCGCGCGGGGCCGGCGCCGGGGCGCGTCAGGCTGGGTCGCCGGTGCGGGCGCGGCGACGTCGCCGGCAGTACTCGTAGCCGAACAGGCCCAGCCCGAAGCCGGCCAGGCAGGTCCACAGCCACCACAACCGGCCGCTGGCCTGCAGCTCGCCGTAGAACGGGAGGAGCGCGACGAAGGCGACGAGCCAGAGCGCCGTCCCGACCGCGATCGTGCGGACCCCGTCGACGTCCAGCGGCTCGACGTCGGCCACCAGGAAGGTGCGGTTGCCGATCGCGTGCTCGCGCGGGCTCTCGTCGCGGATCTCCACGTCCCCACCGTAGCCGCACCGCAGTGCCCGACCGGTGGCCACCGACCGGGCCAGGTACGCCGCGCGGGCGCCGCTCTGGAAGACTGAGCGCCCGTGAGCAAGCAGACCACCACCTCGGCCCGCGCCGGCGGGGGCATCGACCGGTTCTTCAAGATCTCCCAGCGCGGGTCGACCGTGGGCCGCGAGGTCCGGGGCGGCGTCGTCACCTTCCTGACGATGGCCTACATCCTCGTCCTCAACCCGATCATCCTCACCGGTGCGGAGGACGTGGACGGGGAGCTCCTGGCGGGAGGTGACTTCGCGACGATCGCGGCCACGACCGCGCTCGTGGCCGGGGTGCTGACGATCCTGATGGGGGTCGCGGCCAACTACCCCCTGGCCCTGGCCGCCGGTCTGGGGCTGAACGCGTTCGTGGCCTTCTCGCTGGCGGCCGAGATGACCTGGGCCGACGCCATGGGCCTGGTGGTCATCGAGGGGCTGGTCATCCTCGTGCTGGTGCTCACCGGCTTCCGCGAGGCCGTGTTCCGTGCGGTCCCGGCCCAGCTGAAGGTGGCCATCTCCGTCGGCATCGGCCTGTTCATCGCCCTGGTGGGCCTGGTCGACGCCGGTTTCGTGCGACGGGCCGAGGGCACCCCGCTCCAGCTCGGCGTCGGCGGCAACCTCGAGGGGTGGCCGGTCCTGGTGTTCGTGCTCGGCCTGGTGCTGATGATCACCCTCTACGTCCTCCGGGTGAAGGGCGCGATCCTGATCTCGATCGTCGCGACCACCGTGCTGGCGATCATCGTCGAGGCGCTCGCCGACGTCGGCCCCTCGCAGGACGCCGAGGGCAACCTGAACCCCACCGGCTGGAGCCTGAACGTGCCCGCCGTACCCGATGAGTGGCTCCGGACCCCCGACTTCAGCCTGCTGGGGCAGTTCAGCCTGCTCGGCTCGTGGGAGAGCGCCGGGGTCGTGACGGTCCTGCTGTTCGTCTTCACCCTGCTGCTGGCGGACTTCTTCGACACCCTCGGGACGATGACCGCGGTGGGTGCCGAGGCCGGCCTCCTCGACGAGGAGGGGAACCCGCCCAACACCCGGCAGATCCTGGTGGTGGACTCGCTGGCGGCGGCCGCCGGCGGGGCCGCGGCGGTCTCCAGCAACACCTCCTACATCGAGTCGACCTCCGGGGTCGCGGAGGGTGCGCGCACGGGCCTGTCCTCGGTGGTGACCGGGGTGCTGTTCCTGCTGGCCACCTTCCTGGCCCCCCTGGTCGCGATCGTGCCGAACGAGGCGGCCGTCCCCGCCCTGGTGCTGGTCGGCTTCCTGATGATGCAGCAGGTGCAGGGGATCGCTTGGGACGACCTCGAGATCGCCATCCCGGCGTTCCTCACGATCGTGCTGATGCCGTTCACCTACTCCATCACCACCGGGATCGGCGCCGGGTTCCTCGCCTACGTGCTGATCAAGTCGGTGCGGGGTCGGTTCGGCCAGGTCCACCCCCTGATGTGGGTGGTGGCGGCGCTGTTCGTCCTGTACTTCGCGATCAGCCCGATCACCGCCTGGCTCAGCTGACCCGGGAGCCGCCGCGGGAATCTTCGCCCCGGCCGAGGAGTTGTGGCCGGGTGATGGACACACTGCTGGAGAGGACGGCCGGCGCGTGAGTCCCACCTTCCGATCCCTGGCCCACGCGAACTACCGGCTCTACGCGGGTGGCAGCCTGGTCTCCAACACCGGCAAGTGGATGCAGCGCATCGCCCAGGACTGGTTGGTGCTGCTCCTCGCGGCGAGCCCGGGCACGGCGATCGGCATCACCACCGGGCTGCAGTTCCTGCCGTTCCTGCTGCTCTCCCCGTTCGCGGGCCTGGTCGCCGACCGGGTCCCGAAGCGGCGGCTGCTGCAGGCCACGAACATCGGCATGGCGCTCCCCGCCGTGGTGCTCGCCACGCTCGCGCTGACCGGCACGGTGGAGATCTGGCACGTCTACGTGCTGGCGCTCGTCCTCGGAGTCGCCTCGGCCCTGGACGCGCCCGCCCGCCAGTCCTTCGTGTCCGAGATCGTGGGACCCGAGGACCTCACCAACGCCGTGGGGCTCAACTCGGCCTCCTTCAACGCCGCGCGCCTCATCGGGCCCGGGGTCGCGGGACTGCTCATCGCCGCGTTCGGGGGCGGGGTCGCCGCGACGGGCTGGGTGATCACGATCACCGCGGTGTCCTACCTCGCGCCCGTCCTGGCCCTGCAGCGGATGGACCCGGCCCGCCTGGACACCCCGGCCCCTGCGGCGCGGGAGCCGCGGATGGTGCGGGCCGGGATCGCGTACGTGCGCAACCGCCCGGACCTGGTCTTCGTCCTGGCGACCGTGTTCGTGGTCGGCACCTTCGGCATGAACTTCCAGCTCACCTCGGCCCTGATGGCCACCGAGGTCTACGGCCGGGGCGCCACCGCGTACGGCCTGCTGGGGACCTTCCTCGCGGTCGGGTCGCTGGCCGGGGCGCTCCTGGCCGCCGGCCGGGTCCGGCCGCGGCTGCGGATGGTGCTGCTGGCGGCGCTCGCCTTCGGGGTGCTCGAGGTGGCCTCGGGGCTGATGCCCACCTACGTCGCCTTCGCGGTGGTCACGCCGCTGCTCGGCTTCGCCTCCCTGACCATGATCACCGCGGCCAACAGCTACCTCCAGCTCAACTCCGGGGCGCACGTGCGCGGTCGGGTGATGGCGCTGTACACGATGATCTTCCTCGGGGGTACGCCGGTGGGCGCCCCCGTCGTCGGCTGGGTCGGCGAGGTCCTCGGGGCCCGGTGGACCCTCCTCCTCGGCGGGGGGATCACGGTGCTCGGCGTCGTCGCCGCCGGGCTGGTCTTCGCCCGCCACGAGGGCATTTTGACCGGCCGGGGGGCGGGGAGTAATCTTGGTCCTCGTGTCTGGGACCACCAGGCGCTCGCGCGTGCCCGGAAACGGCCCGCCACCGTGACCGCTCGCTGGCGGCACACCCCGCACCACACATCCGGCGCGCAACGCCCCGGCGTTGCTCCGCCACGTCATCGTGCCCGGCAGAGTGCCGGTACAGAGAGCTGAACAGAAAGGGAACCACCAGGTGCCCACCATCCAGCAGCTGGTCCGCAAGGGCCGCCAGGACAAGGTGTCCAAGGACCGGACACCTGCGCTGAAGGGCTCGCCCCAGCGCCGCGGCGTCTGCACCCGCGTCTTCACCACCACCCCGAAGAAGCCGAACTCTGCCCTCCGCAAGGTCGCCCGTGTGCGCCTGTCGAGCGGCATCGAGGTCACGGCTTACATCCCGGGCGTGGGCCACAACCTGCAGGAGCACTCGATCGTGCTCGTCCGCGGCGGCCGGGTGAAGGACCTGCCCGGCGTCCGCTACAAGATCGTGCGCGGCTCGCTCGACACCCAGGGCGTCAAGAACCGCAAGCAGGCCCGCAGCCGCTACGGCGCGAAGAAGGAGAAGAGCTGATGCCCCGCAAGGGTCCCGCCCCGAAGCGTCCGGTCGACGTCGACCCGGTCTACGGGTCGCCACTCGTCTCCCAGCTGGTCAGCAAGATCCTGCGCGACGGCAAGAAGCAGGTCGCCCAGCGGATCGTCTACACCGCCCTGGAGGGGTGCCGGGAGAAGACCGGCACCGACCCGGTGGTCACGCTCAAGCGTGCCCTGGACAACGTCAAGCCGGCGATCGAGGTCAAGTCCCGCCGCGTCGGTGGCGCCACCTACCAGGTCCCGATCGAGGTCAAGCCCGGTCGCGGCACCACGCCCGCGCTGCGCTGGCTCGTCGGTTACTCCCAGGCCCGTCGTGAGAAGTCCATGGCCGAGCGGCTGATGAACGAGATCCTCGACGCGAGCAACGGCCTCGGCGCCTCCGTGAAGCGGCGCGAGG
>CAZRKV010000046.1:0-4255 GCA_964600305.1 uncultured Nocardioides sp.
ACCGGTGGCGACCCCCCGCGTGGTGGGTGTGGGCGGCTCCCATCAGGCGCCCGCCGTCGTACGGGAGTCCAGGCCGCTCGTGGGGCAGAGGGTGACGGCATCGCCGGTGGCGGCCAGCAGCTCCTCGGCCGCGCCCAGCGCCTGCAATACCAGCCCCGGCTGGGTGACCGAGAACATCGACGCCCGCCCCTGCGGGCGCGAGGTGACCAGGCCGCAGTCGCGCAGGCAGGCCAGGTGCTTCGACACGGTGGACTGGGCCAGGCCCAGGTGCGCGGTCAGGTCCACCACGCGGTGCTCCCCGAGCAGCAGGTGGCGCAGGATCGCCAGCCGGGACGGCTCCCCGAGGGCGTGGAAGAGGCACGCCGCGGCGCTGAGGGCTGCGCCCTCGTCGACGGTGTCGGCGCTCGGGGAAGCAGCATCAGGAAAATGCATCGCCATATGGCGATGATATCAACGCCATCGCGGGGCCGGCGCGCCCGGCGCACAGTCCGACAGACGCCCCGGCCCCGCTCTGGCACACTGAGCGAGCATGGAACTGGTCTCCAGGACAGCGCTGTCCACCGCCACCGCCGCCGCAGCCAGCCTCGCCCTTCCCGGGGTGCTGGCCGGATCCGCCGCCGCAGCCCCACCCACAGTGACTTACGACGCGATCGGGGACTCGTATGCCGCCGGGACCGGCGCCCTGGCGGGGGAGTCCTATCCCGAGGTGCTCGACGGTCGGATGCGGATCTCGCTGGACGACTTCGCGGCGGTCCCCGGCGCAACCACGGCCTCGATGCTGACCCAGCTGGACGCCCTGGACGAGGACACGGACCTGGTCACGCTGACCATCGGGGGCAACGACATCCCGTGGACCGACACCGTGACGTTGTGCCTGCTGTCTGAGGACCCGGCGTGCCTCGCCGCCATCCAGAGCGTCAGGGGAGAGATCGTCAACGAGCTGCCGGCCAAGCTGGACGCCGCGTACGAGGCTGTCGCGGAGGCAGCGCCCAATGCCCACGTCGTGGTCGCCGGCTACGCGCACCTGTTCTCCCCGGAGTTCGGCGACTACACGGTGCCGTTGTCGCCTGGGTTGGTCATGGAGATGTCGGTCGAGGAGCAGGAGGCCGCCAACGACGCGGCGGACCTGCTCAACGCGACCATCGCGGAGACTGTCGCCGAGCACGACAACTTCCAGTTCGTCGACGTCACGAAGCGGTTCGAGGGGCACGGCGGCAACGCCGACGAGCCGTGGCTGCACGGCGTGCGGCTGGACGACCTCGGCCAGTCGTTCCACCCGAACATCGACGGCTACCGGGCCTACGCGTCCCGACTGACCTCCGCGATCGACCCCGGCGACCTCCGCGACTGACGCCCTCACCGCAGAACTGCCGCCGGGTGCCGCGGGTCAGCCGGACTCCACCAGTCGCTTCACGGTCCCACCACCGGGATTGACGAGCGTGGAGCCACCGATCCGCACCGTGGGCACGGTCTCGGCGCCGCCGTTGGCCTCGCGCACGATCGCCCGCGCCTCCTCGTCCTTCCAGATGTTGCGCCAGGTGGCGTCCACCCGGCGCAGCGTCAGGTCGATCCAGAGCTTGAGGCAGAACGTGCAGCCGGGTCGCCAGAAGACCTCGACGGTCGGAGTGTTCGCGGATGCCACGTCATCAGCCTAGCCCTCGGGTGGGTTCGGTACTGTCTGAGTGGTGACCGTGGCCCCACAGGAGCAGTCCCTCGGCGTCGCCCTGGTGGGGGCCGACGTCCTCCGCGCCGTCGCGGTGCTCAGCCTCGTCGTGGGGGCGCTGGGGTGGGGCGTGGTCGGCGCAGCCCTGTTCCTGCTCGTGCTCGGGGGCACGTTCCTGCCCCGGGCGGTGGGCGCGCCCGCGCCGCTGGACCTGGTCTCCTGCGCGGCCTTCCTCGTCGGTGCCTGGACGGCCCTGCTCGGCGGGTACGAAGCGGTGGGGTCGCTCGACCTGGTGGTGCACGTGGTCGCCACCGGCCTGGCGGCCGGACTCGGCGTGACCACCCTGGAGCGCATCGGAGTGCTCCCCGCCGACCTCCCGGCCCTCGGCCGGGGCGTCTCGGCCGTCACCCTGGGGGCGACCCTCGCCCTGCTGTGGGAGCTCGGGGAGTGGGCCGGTTCCACCTGGCTCGACAGCGGCATCCGGGTGGGCTACACCGACACGGTCGGGGACCTGGCTGCGGGGCTGCTGGGATCGGCGCTCGCCGGTGCCGCCTACGTCGTGGCGGCCCAGCAGCGCGTGGGGGAGGCCCGGTGACGGACTCCGAGGTCTCGGTGGTCATCCCGGCTCGCGACGACGCGGCCGCCCTCGACCGCTGCCTGTCGCTGCTCGCGGCGCAGACCGTCGCGCCGTACGAGGTCATCGTCGTCGACAACGCCTCGAGCGACGACACCGCCGGGGTCGCCCACCGGCACGGGGCGTGCGTGGTGCCCGAGCCCCGCGTCGGGATCCCCCTCGCCGCCGCCACCGGGTACGACGCCGCGCGGGGTGCGGTGATCGCCCGGCTCGACGCCGACTCCCGTCCGGGGCCGGAGTGGGTCGCCCGCATCACCGAGCAGATGTCGCGCGACGGGGTCGACGCCGTGAGCGGGACCGGGTGGTTCCACGACCTGCCCCAGGGCCTCCGCCGCCCCGCCGCCGGGGCCTACCTGGGCGCCTACTACGTGCTGGGGCACCTCGCGGCCGGGCACCCCGTGCTGTGGGGCTCGAGCATGGCGCTGCGCCGTACCTGTTGGGACGGGGTGCGTGACCGGGTGCATCGCGAGGACCCCGAGCTGCACGACGACATGGACCTGGCGCTGGTGCTGGGGCCGGGGAGCAGGATCCGTGTCGACCGCGGGCTGGCGGTCGGCGTGTCCGCCCGCTCCCTGCGCGGGGGCGCCCAGCTGCGCCGTCGGTTCGCCCGGGCGTTCCGGACCCTGGCGGTCAACTGGGCCGAGAGCCCGCCCTGGCGGCGGTGGCGCGACCACCTCGCCGCCCTCCTCACCGGACGAGCGCGAGGTACAGCAGGAGCTGGGTGAGCAGGAAGCCCACCACGTAGTTGAGCCAGAGGAAGCGCCGCCACCCGGCGTGGGCCCGCTCGCACTCCGCGTCGGTCAGCGACAGGTACGGCGCCACGTTGGCCAGGTAGGGGAGCGCCAGCAGGGCGGCGAGCGAGGCGGGCCAGGACAGCGTCAGCAGCAGCGCACCGGCGGCGAGGTAGGCCGCGAAGGAGAACCGCGTCGTCCGGGCGGCGCCGAGCACCGTCCCGATCGAGCCGATCCCGGCGGCCCGGTCCGCGCCGATGTCCTGCACCGCCCCGAACGCGTGCGACCCCACTCCCCACAGGAAGAAGCCCGCGAGCGCGGCCGCCGACGTCGGCCCCAGCCCCGCCCCGCTCATCGCGAGCCCGAGCACCGCGGGGGAGACGAAGTGGGTCGAGGACGTCAGCGAGTCCAGGAACGGCCGCTCCTTGAACCGCAGCCCGGGGGCGGAGTAGGCGACCACCGCGAAGACCGAGACGGCCAGCACCACCGTCGAGATCGGGTCCGCCAACCGGGCCAGGACCACCACGAACGGCAGGTTCGACAGCACCGCCGACCAGATCGTCAGCCGGTGCACCCGCCGGTCCAGCACGACCCCCTCGACCCCGCCCTTGCGCGGGTTGCGCAGGTCGGACTCGTGGTCGAACACGTCGTTCACGCCGTACATCAACAGGTTGTAGGGGACCAGGAACCACACGGTGCCGAGGACCAGCACCCACCAGCCCGCCGCCTGGTCGGGGAGGCCCCGGGCCACGAGGTACGCCGCGGCGAACGGGTAGGCGGTGTTGATCCAGCTCAGGGGACGGGAGGACCCGATCACCTGGCGGAGCACGGACGTACGACGCACTCCCGGGCCCGCGGGGGAGCCGGCCGGCGTCATCGGTCCCTCCCCGCGGGGGCTCCGAGCAGGAGCGCGAGCGCGGGCAGCCCCGTCGCGGCGGCCAGCGGCCACGCGAAGTCCTCGATCGGGGCCAGGCCGATCTTCACCCCGGAGAGGCGGCTCTCCTCGAATCGGAAGAGGTCCGCGGCGATCATCACGTTGTCGAAGACCGCCGTGAGGACCAGGAGGGCGACGGCCGTCAGGACGGTCGCCGTCCACCAGCGGCGGTCCGGTCGGTGCCGCAGCACCGCGACGAGCAGCACGAGGAGCGCCACCGCCAGGAAGATGCCGGCCAGGCCGAGGTAGGTCACGGGTGCGCCTCCGGGCGCCGGAGCAGGGCCTGGAGCAGG
>CAZRKV010000046.1:4355-14339 GCA_964600305.1 uncultured Nocardioides sp.
GGAGCAGGGCCTGGAGCAGGCCGTGCAGGACCATCGTGAGGTAGCTGAGGAAACCGATGAAGAACAGCTCCTCGACCGGCAGCTCGGGGAGGACCTCCAGGCCGGTCATCGCGGGCGACTCACCGCGGCGGTACATCTGCTGCCGGATGGCGACCAGGTCCCAGAGGAGGAGGAAGCCGACGCCCGCGGCCACCACCAGCAGGGCCCGCCGCGGGCGGTCGAAGAGGAAGAGCCGCCACCGCAGGTCGACCAGCCCCATGCAGGTGGTGGCGCCGACGACGGAGAGCAGGTAGAGCAGGCTCACCGGCGCACCTCCGAGGGGCCGCTGGATCGGTCCCCACGCAGCCGCTTGCGGACCAGCTCCGCGCTGATCAGGCACATCGGCAACCCGATGCCCGGCCGGGAGGCGTAGCCGGCGTACAGCAGGTTCTCGACCTTGCGCGAGGAGTTCCCCGCGCGGAAGAACGCGCTCTGGCGCAGCCGGTGCCCGGGCCCCAGCATGCCGCCGCTCCAGGAGCCCAGGTCGGTGGCGAAGTCGGCGGGCCCGATGCTGCGGCGCACCTCGATCCGCTCCGCCAGGTCGGGCACCCCCGCCCAGGCGGCGATCTCGGCCACGGCCGCGTCCACGACCTTCTCGACGGTCGGGTCTCCCTGACCATCGACACCGCCCCGGCCCAGGGCCGGGTCGGCCGGCACCGGCACCAGGACGAAGAGGTTCTCCTTGCCCGGGGGAGCCACCGACGGGTCGGTCGCCGAGGGTCGGCACACGTAGAGCGAGGCGGGGTCCGGCACCCGCGTGGGTGGCACGAAGATGTCGTCGAAGTTGCGGTGCCAGTCGCTGCTGAAGAACAGCGAGTGGTGGGCCAGCTCCGGCAGCGCCCCGTCCACCCCGAGCAGCGCGAGGACACCACCCGGCCCCGGGTCCCGGCGCCGCCACCACTCTTCCGGGTAGGTCTGCAGGTGTTCCGGCAGCAGCCGGGTCTCCAGGTGGTGCAGGTCGCCCGCCCCGACCACCACGTCGGCGGACATCACCTGCGGCCCCTGGTCGTCGCGGTAGTCGACGCCGGTCACGTGCGTGTCCCGGCCGTGCCGGCTGGTCAGCACCTGCTCGACCGGGCACCCCAGGTGCAGGCGGACCCCCCGGTCGCGGGCCAGGCGGGCCAGTGCGTCGACGAGGGTGGTGAACCCGCCCATCGGGTACCGGACCCCGTCGGCGAGGTCCAGGTGGCTCATCAGGTGGTAGAGGCTGGGGGCCCGGTCCGGCGAGGTCCCGAGGAACACGGCCGGGTAGCCCAGCACCTTGCGCAGCCGCTCGTCGGTGAACCGCGCCGCCGCACGGTGCTCCAGTGAACGTGCTAGCAGCGGCACCAGCCGGGGGAGGTGGCGCAGCATCCGCGGGTCGGCCAGGGCGCGGGGGGAGTCGAACGCGGTGTAGAGGAAGTGCCGGATCGCGAGGTCGTAGGCCTCGCGCCCGGAGTCGAGGTACGCCGCGAGCGCGTCGCCCGCGCCGGGCTCCACCGCCTCGAACAGGGCGAGGTTGCCCTCTCGGTCGGCCTGCACGGTCAGCGGGTCGTGGTCCTCGAAGAACACGCGGTAGGCGGGGTCGAGCCGGACCAGGTCGAGCTGTGCGGCGGTGCTGGTGCCGAGCAGCGCGAAGAAGTGGTCGAACACCTCCGGCATCAGGTACCACGACGGGCCGGTGTCGAACCGGTAGCCGTCCACCTCCCACCGTCCGGCCCGCCCGCCGAGGTCGTCCTGCTGCTCGAACAGGTCCACCGACCAGCCGTCGTGCGCGAGCAGCGCGGCCGTCGCCAGCCCGGTGACCCCGCCGCCGACGACCACCGCGTGGCCCGGCGTACGGCGCCCGTGGCGGCGCCTCACGTGCCGTCCCGCCACAGGCACCGCGCGACGATCCGGGCCTTGACGGGGGCGGGGACGCGGACCCGCGAGGTACGGATCTGCTGGGCCGGGGTACGCCGCAGCCGCGCGGAGAGCTCGGCGAACAGGCCGTGGGCGACTCGCACCGCCCGGCGGCTGGCGGGGGGCAGCTCGCCGATCACGGTCGCGGCCGCCGCCAGGTCGGCATCGATGTCGTCGAGGAGTCGGTCCCTCGTCGCGTCGTCGAACTGCTCGGGATCGAGGCCGGGGAAGTAGCAGCGCCCGAGCTCGTCGACGTCGGCGGCCAGGTCGCGCAGGAAGTTGACCTTCTGGAAGGCGGCGCCGAGCCGCTGGGCGCCCGGCGCGAGGGCGTCGTAAGGGGCCTGGGGCGCCGGCTCGTCGGCCAGGAAGGCCTTGAGGCACATCAGTCCCACGACCTCGGCCGAGCCGTGGACGTAGCGCGCGAAGCTCTCCTGGTCGTGGACGGCGCGGGACAGGTCGGCGCGCATGGAGGCGAAGAACGGGTCGACCAGGTCGTGCCCGACCCCGCAGGCCCGGGCCGTCTGCGCGAAGGCGTGCACCACCAGGTTGGCGCTGTGCCCGTGCTTCATCGCGTTCACGACCTCCGTCTCCAGCTCGTCGAGCACGGCGTCGCGCTGGGCGGTGCCCGAACCCGGCCTGGGTGCGTCGACCACCTCGTCGGCCACCCGCACCAGCGCGTACACGGTGCGCACCCGGGTGCGCACCGGTTCGGCGAGCAACCGGCTGGCCAGACCGAACGACGTCGAGTACCGGTCGACCACCAGGGCCGCCGCGTCCTCGGCCACCCGGTCGTAGAGCTCGTGGGGCTTCATCGCTGCGTCCGGGCCGGGTCGGAGGTCTGCTCGACGGGCCGGCCGGACCATCCCGCGGCCTCCAGCAGCGGCACCTGCTCGAGGAGCCAGGGACTCAGCGCCCACGGGGCAGCGGACACGGCGGCGCGCAGCTCGGCGAGGTCGAGCCACCGGCTCTCGGCGACCTCGTCGGGGTGGTGCCGGGGCCGGTCGGTGGTGCGCGCGGTGAAGACCGGGCAGACCTCGTTCTCGACGATCCCGCCGGCGTCGACGGCGCGGTAGCGGAAGTGGGGGAGCACCAGCTCGAGCCCGTGGACCTCGAGCCCGAGCTCGTGGGCGGCGTACCGGTGGACCGCGTCGACGGGTTCCTCCCCGGGGCGCGGGTGGCCGCAGAAGGAGTTCGTCCACACGCCGGGCCAGGTCCGCTTGGTGACCGCGCGCCGCGTCAGGAGGAACCGGCCGGCCTCGTCCTGCACGTGGCAGGAGAAGGCCAGGTGCAGCGGGGTGCTGCTGGTGTGCACGGTCGCCCGGGGAGCGGAGCCGCACGGGGCTCCCTCGTCGGTCAGCAGGACCACCAGGTCGTCGGTATCCATGCGGTTCCCTCGTTCGACCGGCCCGGAGCAGGGAGCCAGCGCGTGTGCGGTGTTGGGACTGATGGTATCCCGGTGGCGGGTGAGGCGGGTCACAACCAGCGAGAGTGCTTGAAGAGCACCCACAGGCCGACCACCGTGGCCACCATCAGCCCGAGGGCGAAGGGATAGCCCCACGGCCAGTCGATCTCGGGCATGTGCCGGAAGTTCATGCCGTAGATGCCGGCGATGAGGGTCGGCACGATCACCAGCGCGGCCCCCGCGGAGATCTTGCGCATGTCGTCGTTCTGCTGCAGGGACAGGCGCGCCACGTGCGCCTCGAAGATCCGCTCGATCGAGGTCTCCAGGGTCTCGACCTGCTCCGCCGTACGACGATGGTGGTGGGACAGGTCGCGGAAGTGGGCCCGGTGGGAGTGGTCCCAGGACGGCTGCTCGCCCGCGGCGAGGTCGTGGAGCGGGTCCCGCAACGGCCGGACGGCGCGGTGGGCCTCGGCGATCTCCCGGCGCAGGACGTGGATGCGCGGGGCGTCGTCGCTGCGCCCCTCGGCGAAGACCGAGACCTCCACCTCCTCGACCTCGTCCTCGAGCACCTCGCACGCCGCGTCGTGGTCGGCCAGCACCCGGGCACAGATCGCGTGGACGACCGCGAGCGGCCCCCCGGTGGGGCCAGGGCCGCCCACGGGGAGGATCTCGGCCCAGGGGGTGGGTGGTGTCCCGGAGTGCGTGTGCTCGACCGTGACCACGTGGTCGGGTGCCACGAAGATCGTCAGGCTCCCGGCGACCACCGAGCCCTCGTGCGGGCGGCGCAGCGTGCGCAGGACCAGGACGAGGGTGTGGTCCTCCGTCTCCAGCCGGGGCCGCTGCCCGGCGAGGGAGGCCCGCCGCGCCGCGAGCGGGGGGATGTCGAAGGTGCGCGCGAGGTCGGCCAGCTCGGACGGCTCGGGCTCGTGCACGAGCACCCACTGGAACTCGCCGGGGCCCAGCCTGCTCCGGGTCGTCGCGAGGTCCTCGACCGGATGCTGTTGGACGGTGCCGTCCGGTCGGTGCAGGGCATGGGCGACGATCACGCCTCGAGGATAGGTCCCCGGGGCGGGGGAGGGGTGTCAGCCGCGGCAGCGCCCCCGCGCCACGAGCACCCCGACGACCAGCACGACGACCAGGATCACCAGCGGTACGTGGGTCACCAGGGCGAGCAGGAGCAGGCCGACCGCGAGGACGAGGAGCGGGACGCGCCACCTCGGTCCGCGGGCACCGCTCGACGAGGCAGGCGCGGGACGGTGTCGGGGCGGCGTCGTCGCGGGCAGGTCCCAGAACAGCTGGGCCAGGTCCGAGCGGGTGCGGGCGCTCCACGCGGCGTCCAGCCGCTCGGCGTACTCCTCGTCGTCGAGGCGTCCCTGGGCGAAGTGCTCCGCGAGCGCGGCGGAGGCCTGCTCCCGCTCGGCGTCGCCGATGCGCAGCTCGGGAGCCATCAGGCGTCCTCGTCCTGGTCGGTCGGATCGGTGCCCTCGGCGAGGATGCCGTAGAGCCGCCGGCGGGTGTCGGCCAGGACGCCGAGCGCCTGCCGCCGCTGGGCGGGGGAGCCCTGGGTGATGATCTGCCAGGCCGCGCTCAGCACCTGGCCCACCTCGGACTTCACGTCCCCCAGCTCGCTCGGCTGGGAACGCCGGTCCCGCTCGCGCTCGAAGGGCGCCCAGACCGCCGCCAGCTCCTCGGTGTGCTCGTCGACCCAGGCCCAGCCCTCCTCGGTGAGCCGGAGGGACCTGCGCCCCCGGTCGTCGTCGGTCTCGACGAGGCCCTCGTCCTGCAGCTGCTGGATCGTGGGATAGACCGACCCGGGGCTGGGGCGCCATGCCCCCTCGCTGCGCTCGGCGATCAGCTGGATCGCCTGGTAGCCGTTGACCGGCTCTCCGGCCTCGCCCGCGGTCCGCAGGACGTCCAGGATCGCGGTGCGTACGTCGCCCCGTCGTACCTTGGGGCCGCGGCCCTGGGTCTCCGGCTGCCCGAGGCCGAGCAGGCCCGCGAGCCACGGCGGCGGCCCGCTCGGTCCGCCGCCGCGGGGGCGCGGACCTCCCCAGCCCGCGGAGCCAGCCCAGGCCTGCCACGGACCGCCCTCGTGCTGGCGGTGCTGTCGGTCGTGGGGGTCGTCGCAGCCGTCCCACGGGTTGAAGTGGCCCCGGTGTCCCATGGCCCGCCTCCTGTCTCCGGACGCGTGGCGCTGGCGCCTGTCGCCAACACATCACGATGTATCGGCAACTCTACGCCGGAGTGACCCCCATCACCACCCCCATCACCACCCGTGCGCCCTCCTCGGTGAAGTCGGGGACAACCGGGGGTCGGGCTCCCTATCCTGCTGCCGTCGAGGGAGGACCGATGCCGGGTCAGGCCGCACACCAGGCTGAGCCGATCCGGCGCGCCGAGGATCTGCCGGATCGGTACTGGACCCGGCTGGAAGAGCGTCGCGTGCCCGTGAGACCGGGCCGCATCGACCTGGTGCTGGTGGGTCCCAGCGGCGTGCACGTGGTCATCGACCAGCCGGCGGACGTGGTGGCCGACCTGGTGGCGACGGCTCGGCGGGCGTCGGCCGCCGGGGCGGCGGTCGCGGACCTGCTTCCCGGTCGATACCGGACCGCGGTCGTCACCGAGGTCCGCCTGCTCGGAGCCCGCGGGAGGGCCGTCGAGATCACGGTCGAGTCCAGCACGGGGACGGTCTGCGCCGCCTCCCCGGACCTCCTGGAACAGGTGTGGCGGTGCCGACCGCGGGTGCTGTCGACCTCGGAGGCGGCCGTGGTCGCCGGCCTGCTCCGCGAGCGTCTCCTGCCGGACCCGGTCGACGGGAGGTCGGGCCTCCGGCCGTGGTGGCGTCGGCGCCGGGTGCTGGTGGCTGCGGGCCTGGCCACCGCCGCCGCGGGGGCCGCGGCGGTCACGGTCGGCGACATGACGCCGTGGGTCCTCCCGTGAGGTCCGCCCCCCCAATCGAGGACGGACGACAGCCCCCCGTCAGGCGAGGAGACCGGAGAGGGCGTTCAGGAGGGCGAACCCGGCGGCGATGACGACAGCCACCACCATCGGCAGCCGGGCGCGGTGGTCCCCGTCGTGGACCGCCCGACGACCGAAGTGGACGGCCACCGCCGCTGGTACGGCGAAGACCACGAGGGCCGGGACGGTCGCGACCAGGGCGGCCCACCAGGGGGCCGGGGTGTCACCGCCGGCCGGGTAGCCCAGCACGGCGATGAGACCCTCCCCGACGCCGAAGGCGAGCACGAAGCTGGGCACGAAGCCGAGCAGGGACCACCACGCGAGGCGGGTGGAGGGCGACCTGGTCGAGCGCTCGGGGTGGGGGGTGCTGTCCACGTAGGGCTCCTCACTGTGTGATCACACCGTCCAGTCCGTGCGCGTCAGCGGGTCGGGGTCGTAGGCGCAGTAGGTTCCGGTCCGGACGCACTGGCGCAGGTGGGCCGCCGCTGCGGGGTGGTGCTGGTCGAGCCGGCGGAGGGCGTAGCGGATCGACCGGGTGACGCTGGTGCGGGCGCGTTCGGCGTTCCCGCCGAGGGTGCGCGGTCGTCCATCCACGCCCACGGCCCGGGTGAGCTCGTCGACGAGGAAGTGCCGGTCGCGCTCGGCGAGCTCGACCCGTCCGGGGTCGTTGAACCGGACGGCTTCCTCGATGTCCTCCTCGATCTCGTGGAGGCGTCGGCGGTACGCCGCACGGGCCTGGTCGTCGAGCACCGGGATGCCGGCCCCGACCCCTTCGGCGGCGTCGGTCAGACCGTGGTGGTCGGGCGATCCGACGGTTCCCGGATCCGGTGGGGTGCCCCGCTCGAGCGCGACGAGGTCGAGTGCGTGGAACTCCCGTCCCGGCGCGTCGAGGAGCCGGGCGAGGTGTCGCAACCCCGTGAGGTCGTGCAGGTGCACGGTCTCCCCGGCGAAGTCCACGGTCCGGGTGTCGCCCCGGCAGGTGAACTCGGCCCGGGTGACGGCCCCACCGGCCGGTGGGGCGACCTGGGTGCTCGCCGTCGGGGGCAGGCCGGTGCGCTCGGCCCACCGGCGCGCGCCGAAGTCGCTGAAGGCGCGGCGGGCGGTCTCCGTCTCCTCGTGCGCCAGGGACGGGCGCCCCGAGGCCGCCCAGGCCCGGGCCAGCACCGTGCGGGCGACGGCGGCCTCGAAGGGGGCGCCGAGGTCGGAGAACTCCGCGACCGCCCGGCCGCACTGGTCGATCGCGGCGTCGTGGTCACCCGCCACCAGGGCCGCGCGACCCTCGGCCAGGGCTGCCGAGGCCAGCAGGCTGCGCGTCGGGTACGTCGCGGCCACGGCGCCGAGCGCGTCGGCCGCCCGTCGGGCGGTGTCGGCGTCCCCGGCTGCCTCGGCGATCCGCGCCTGGGCCTCCCACAACGGAGCCAGCCTGAGCTCCCCACTGGGGGGCAGCTCCTTGGACGGCACGGTGGACGGATGCGCGATCGCCTCGGCGATCAGCTCCGTGGCGGCGTGCACGTCCCCCTGCTCCAGCCGGAGCAGCGCCATCCCCGGCTGGGGTGTCCATGCGTGCTGGTAGGCATGCTGGAAGGCCTCCTCGGCTCCCTCGAGGTCGCCCTTGCGCAACCGGATGGTGCCCAGCTCCACCAACGGCCACCCGAACTCGCGGCGCATCCAGGGGCGCAGCTCCTCGCAGGCCCGCAGGGCCTCCTCCTCCGCCGCGTCGCACGGGCCGGAGACCCGCAGCAGCTCGGCGCGGTGCACCCGGCAGCGTCCGTTGATCCCGCCGACCGCGGCCGAGTGGCGCCACCGGTCCATCACGTCGGTCCACTCGCTGGCCCGGTCGTACAGGGCCAGGCTCTGTGCGGCGCAGATCAGCTCGCAGTACATCATCCCGGTCGTGAGCGGGTCCGCGTCCCCGGCCATCAACAGCGTGCCGACCTCGTCGAGCTGCTCCCAGCCCCCAGCGACGTCCCCGTCGAGGATCCGTACGCGCGCCGCGGCGACCCGGCCGATCACCACCGCCGCGGTCACGCCCAGGCGCTCGCCCTGCTCGATCGCGAGCAGCGACTGCTCCCGCACCGCGTCCATGTCCCCGGACATGAAGCGCTCATAGCTGCGCACCATCGGCACCAGCGCCTCGGCGGGCGTGCCGGCCGCACCGTCGGCGAGCAGCCGCTCGGCCCGCCGCAGCCAACCACGCACCGGTGCCATCAGGCCGGTGTCCATCATCAGGTACATCGCGATCATCGCCGCCGCCCGCGCCGCCCCCGCCGGGTCCCCGTCCTCCAGGGAGCGGGCGTGCAGCTCCTCCCACGCCGAGATGCACGCCTCCAGCTCCCCGTTGCCGTACGCCGCCTGCGCGCGCATCTCCAGCGCCTCCGCGCCGTGGGCGTGCTCGGGGCCGAGCCGCCCGAGGAGGGCGAGGGCGTGCTCCCACTCCCCGCCGGCGACCGCGGCCCGGACCGGAGCCAGCGGGTCCGAGCCCTGCTCCCTGTCCCGTTGTGACACCACTTGTCACACCTCCTCGGTGTCGCCCGCAACGGCGGACGACTCCAACCGACACGAGGGCGCGGACCGGCCATCGCGAGGCAGACCCGGTGATGTCACCGTACCGGGATTCTGCCGAGGCACGACCGGATCGCACCGCCCGCGACCCGAAGGAGCACCGATGCACCTGAACAAGCACGATATCCCGGTCCGGATCGACACCGACGGCGCCGTGGCCCGACACGCCCCCGGCTTCGGCACCGACATCGCGGCCGAGTACTTCTCGCTGGGTGCGGGCACCGACCTGGCCCCGCTGCTGCGGGGGCTGGACGGGGACGCCTGCCAGGCCGCCCACTGGGGCTACATCGTGGCCGGCGACGTGGTGGTCACCTACACCGACGGCACCACCGAGAACTGCATCACCGGGGACGTCTTCCACTGGCCGGCCGGGCACAGCATCCGGGTCCCGCTCACCGCTGAGATCATCCTGTTCAGCGAGCAGGCCGCACACAGTGCCGTGATCGACCACCTCCGTGCCCAGGTGGTCCCCGCCTGACCCGTCACTGGAGTCGCCGCGGGCCCCGCCCCCGCAAGGGGACGGGGCCTGACGTCAGGACGTCACCACTTGTGCATGGTGCCGTTGGCGATGTTGTCGTACATCCCGATGTGGGTGTAGAAGTTCATCGCGCCGAAGAGCAGCAGCACCGTGCCGCCGATCAGCCAGGCCCCTACCGCCCACTGCAGCAGCCGGGGGCGGTTGGTCCACAGCGCGACCGCGAAGAGCAGGGCGCCGAGAGCGATGATCCCCCACAGGCCGCCGAGGAACAGCGCCTCGAGGATCGGCAGGTGGCCGAAGCGGCCGGTGATCGGCTCCTCGGGCGGTGCGGCACCGAGCTGGAAGCGAACGAAGGTGATCGCAAGGACTGCCATGCCCAGCCCCAGGGCCCCGACGAAGATCCCCGCGGGCTTGAGTGCTGCCAGCGCCGTCCGGTCGGCCACGTCGGGGTCGCCGTCGAACAGGTTGCGGTGCCGCCACAGGTACAGGGCCGCGAACAGGAGCAGGGCGCCGAAGCCGGCCGCCGGCTGGCCGAATGCGATGTTTGCGTATTCGAACCCGTCACCGCCGTAGGGCCAGGTCACGGTGGTGTGCAGGCCCAGCACCAGCAGCAGCAGCCCGGACACCCCGAAGAAGCCTGCCCAGCCTTCGCTGTCGATCCGTCGTC
>CAZRKV010000047.1:0-14337 GCA_964600305.1 uncultured Nocardioides sp.
CAGCAGCACGTCCAGGTCGCCCCAGTAGACGTCGGCGAGCATCTGCACCAGGGCTCGGTCGAGCATCGGGCCGCGCCAGGCCACGACCTGGTCGCGCCGGGGCTTGAGCATGCCGATCGAGATCACCGAGACGCCCGACGGGGTCGGCACCGGCATGATCAGGTCGTCGACCTGGGTGGGTCGGCTGTCGCCGACCCCGAGCATCGCCGGGACCGAGTGGCCGTAGATGTCGGCGTCGACGAGCCCGACCTTGAGTCCCTGTCCGGCCATGGCCAGGGCGAGGTTCACCGTCACCGAGGACTTGCCGACGCCGCCCTTGCCGCTCGCGATCGCGAACACCTTGGTGAGCGAGCCGGGCTGGGCGAAGGGGATCTCGCGCTGGGCCTTCCCGTCGTTGAGGAGCTCCTTGAGCTTCTCGCGCTGCTCGGCGGTCATCACCCCCAGCTGCACGTCGACCCCGGTCACGCCCTCCACCCGGGAGACGGCCTCGGTGGAGTCGCGGGTGATGGTGTCCTTCATCGGGCACCCGGAGACGGTGAGCAGCACCGTCACGTGCACGGTGCCGTCGGCGTCGATCTCGATCGAGTCGACCATGCCCAGGTCGGTGATCGGACGCTTGATCTCGGGGTCGTTGACGCCGGCCAGTGCGGCTTCGACCTGTTCGCGGGTGGGGGTGGTGCTCATGGCCCCAGCCTACGCACCGGGCCGTGGGCCCGGCGGGTCGCCCTCGTCGCCGGCGGGGGGCGGCTCCTCCCGGATCTCCTCGAGCAGGTTGCGCAGCTCCGAGCGCACGAAGTCCCGCGTGGCGACCTCGCCGACCGCCATCCGCAGCGAGGCCACCTCCCGGGCGAGGAACTCCATGTCCGCGTGCGCGCGGGCGTTGGCCTGCCGGTCCTGCTCGGCGATCACCTTCTCCCGGGTCTCCTGGCGGTTCTGGGCCAGCAGGATCAGCGGGGCGGCGTACGACGCCTGCAGGCTCAGCATGAGGGTGAGCGCGATGTAGGGGTAGGCGTCGAAGTGCGTGTCGGCGGGGGCCAACCGGTTCCAGACCACCCAGACCATGACGAACAGGGTCATGTAGACGATGAACCGGGCGGTGCCCATGAACCGGGCGAAGCGCTCGGCGAAGGAGCCGAAGGTCTCGCTGTCGTACGCCGGGCGCGGCACCAGCTGGCGCCGGTGGTCCAGCGGGGTGTCGAGCCGGTCGCGCCTGGGATCAGCCACGGGTCACCTCCCGGGGGGTTCGGGTGCGGTCGCGCCACCCGGCCGGCAGCATGTGGTCGAGCAGGTCGTCGACCGTCACCACGCCCAGGAGCCGGCCGTCGTCGTCGACGACCGGGGCGGTGACCAGGTTGTAGGTGGCCAGGTGGGCCGCCACGTCGTCGATGCTCGCCTCGGGGGGCAGCGGGTCGATGGACCGGTCGAGCGCCGTCCCCACCAGCGTGGAGGGCGGCTCCCGCAACAGCTTCTGGATGTGGGCGACCCCCAGCAGCCGGCCCGTGGGGGGCTCCAGCGGGGGCCGGCACACGCAGACCAGGGCGGCCAGCGAGGTGGTGAGGTCGGGGTTGCGCACGTGGGCCAGAGCCTCGGCGATGGTGGCGTCGGGAGGCAGGATCACCGGCTCGGGCGTCATCATCGCCCCCGCGGTGTGCTCCTCGTAGGACATCAGGCGGCGCACGTCCTCGGCCTCGCTCGGCTCCATCAGCGCCAGCAGCGTCGAGGCGGTCTCCGGGGGGAGGTCGGAGACCAGGTCGGCGGCGTCGTCGGCCGACATCTCCTCGAGCACGTTGGCGGCCCGGGCGGTGTCCAGGCGGCCCACGATCTCGACCTGGTCCTCGTCCGGGAGCTCCTCGAGGAGGTCGGCCAGGTGCTCGTCGTCGAGGGCGGCGACCACGGCGGCGCGGCGTTCGACCGGCAGGTCCCGGATCATGTTCGCCGCGTCGGCCGGGCGCATCTCGTTCAGGGCCGCGACCAGGCGGGTCGCCCCGTGGGTGTCCTCGCGCCGCGCGAGGCCCTCGACCTGGCCCCACTCCACGACGTGGCGCTGGCCGCGACGGCGCAGGCCCTTGCCCGGCTCCTGCACGGCCACCCGGCTCAGGACCCAGTCGCGGCCACGGACCTGCTCCATGGCCACGTCGTAGACCACGCCGGCGACGTCGGTGTCACGGATGGTGACCTGGCGGTCGAGCATCTGCCCGATCACGAGGGTCTCGGTGGCGCGCTGGCGGAAGCGGCGCATGTTCAGCAGTCCGGTGGTGTAGACCCGCCCGCTGTCGATGTTGGTGACCCGGGTCATCGGCACGAAGATCCGGCGCCGCCCGAAGACCTCGACCACCATGCCCAGCACCCGGGGCTGGCCGGCGCCGGCCCCGCCGGACCCCAGGGACACCACGAGGTCACGCACCTTGCCGACCTGGTCCCCGACGGGGTCGAAGATCGGCAGCCCGACCAGGCGGGCGGCGTACACGCGGGCGGGAGTGGAGCTCACGGGGGCACACGCTACCGCCGTCGTCGACACCCGCCGCGACGCGGAACTACACTGCCGCCTGTGATGCGCAAGAACCTGGCAGCAGCGCTGCTCCTCGCCGCAGGGGCACTGGCTGCCTGCGGGGACTCGTCCGATGGGGCCGACGACGCCTCCGAGTCGACCCCGACCCAGCCCGAGGCGGCCGAGTGCGCCGAGGTCTGGCGTGCGGGCGAGGAGCTGCCGCACGACTACCGTGGGTGCACCGAGGGCGACGAGATGGTCCAGGCCGATGACCGGCTGTGCTCGTCCGGCCAGGAGCTGGTCCGGTACTCCACCACCCACTACGCGGTGCGCGGCGGCCCGATCCAGGAGGTCGAGGACCTCGACGCCGACCGCGAGTTCCAGAGGATCCTGCGCGACTGCCGGGGCTGAGACCGCCCCCGACCCGGATTTCGTCGGTGAGTGTTCGCGCGCCGAACACCCGTGTTAGGCTGCCGGCGCCCTCCGGACCCGTGTGTGCCGTGAGTACATCGCCGAATACCGCTCCCGCCCGTCAAGGAGGCCAGCACGTGCCCGGTCGCTTGTTGCACCTGCTCACCCGCCTGACCACGCTCCTGCTGGTCGGGGCCCTCCTCGTCGCGCCCGCGGCCGATCGACCGGACGGGGAGTCGTCCTCCCCGTCGGCGTCCGGTGAGGTGTCCGCCGACGACCTCGAGCTCGCGGTCAACCGCAACTGGCGACCGCGCCGGGGACCGCTCTTCAGCAGCGCGACCGGCAACCGGCCGACGAAGTACCGGATCTACAACCAGATCCGGCGGGGGATCAACCACTCCCGGCGTGGGTCCAACATCCACATCGCCTCGTGGAACGTCGCGTCGAAGGCGATCGTGAACGACCTCCTGCGGGCCCAGCGCCGCAACGTCCGGGTCCGGCTGGTCATGGACAGCCGCAACGCACGGGACCCCTACAACCAGCACTTCTTCCGGCTCCGGCAGAAGCTCGCCCAGTACAACCGCAGCCACAACCTGCCCGGCCACCGGCGCAGCGCGGCCAAGCTCTGCCAGCGCTCCTGCCGGGGCACCAAGGGGCACGCCCACGCGAAGGTCTTCATGTTCTCCCACACCGGCGCTGCCCGGCGGGTGGTGATGCAGAGCTCGATGAACGCGACCGTGGCTGGCGCGGTGAACCAGTGGAACGACATGTGGACCTGGACCGGCAACCGCAAGGTCTGGAACTTCAGCACCACCACCTTCCGCCAGATGTGGCGGGACCGTCCCGTCCGCCCGCCCTTCCGGCGGATGTCGCACAAGGGCGTGCACTTCTACTTCACCCCGTTCGGGAACCTCAAGCGCGACCTCGCCTTCCGGGTGCTCAAGCAGGTGCGGTGCAAGGGGGCCCGCAACACCCCCAACGGCCGGACCATCGTCCGGGTCGCCCCGGACGCGATGCGGCACGCCCACGGGAGGCGCTACGCCCGGCAGTTCGCCCGGATGCAGCGCCAGGGGTGCAACATCCGGATCGGGTACACCGTCCTCGGGATCGACGTGAAGCGGATCCTGGACCGCAACAACGTCCCGCTGCGGCACCTGGTGGTCGACCGCAACGGTGACAAGGTCTTCGACAAGTACTTCCACATGAAGGCCTACGCGATCCGGGGTCGGATCGGGAACAACCGTCGTGGCTACGCGATGATGAACGGCTCGGCGAACATGTCCCGCACGGCAGCGATCTCCGACGAGAACATCATGATCCTGCGGCAGAAGCCCGGGATCACGAACCGGTACATCAAGCACATCAACTACTGGTACAACAACTTCCCGCGCAACGCCCGGGTGCAGGCGAGCTTCCGCGGCGTCCAGGTGGACCCCTACGCCAAGATCAAGGAGGAGACGTCGCTCGGCGACGAGTGATGCGGGCGTTCACGCGGGTCCTCCGCGTCGACGAGGAGGGAATCGGCCTCCGCGGCGTGGGGGACGAGGTGCTCGACGTCCTCTTCGACGATCGGCGGATCTGGTCGTTCTGGTCCGGGCGTGACACCGACCCGGGCCCGGGGCCGGGTCGGCGGCACGCGGCGTGGCCGCGCTCCCTGCAGCGGTTCCTGGACGGGGCCACCCGGGTCACGGTGCGGGTCCACGTCACCGAGCGCGTCCTGCACGATGCGGAGTGCTCGTTCGGCAGCGGGGCGGGACGTGTGGCCGTCGAAGCGCCGGACGGGACGCCCCTCGGGCTGGACAAGTCCGGCCGGGCCAGCGCCACGTTCGACGTCCGCAGCGCCGCCGACGTCGCCCCCCTCCTCGATGCGATCGAGACGGTCCTCGAGGCCCTCCGCACCGCTGGTGTGCAGCCTTTCGTCGCGTACGGCACCCTCCTGGGCGCGGTGCGGGAAGGTGGCTTCCTCGGGCACGACTCCGATGCCGATCTGGGGTACGTGAGCGAGCACGAGCACCCCGTGGACGTCGTCCGGGAGTCCTTCCGGCTCCAGCGAGCCGTGGCCGGGATGGGGTTCGCCACCCTGCGCTACAGCGGAGCCGCCTTCCGGGTCGACGTGGCCGAGGCCGACGGCAACGCCCGCGGGCTCGACGTCTTCGCCGGCTTCGTCGACCACGACTGGCTGCACCTGATGGGCGAGGTCTCGGCGCCGTTCCGGCGGGAGTGGATCTACCCCACCACCACCGCCCGGCTGGAGGACCGCGACGTCCCGGTCCCCGCGGTGCCGGAGCGACTGCTCGAGGCGACCTACGGCCCGCACTGGCGGGTGCCGGATCCCGCGTTCAAGTTCTCCACCCCCGACTCCGCGCGGCGACGCCTCACCGGGTGGTTCCGGGGCAACGCGTTCGAGCGGCTCGTGTTCGAGCGGGCCTTCGGGCGACTCACCACGATGCCCGGCCGGACCCCGTCCCCCGTCGTGGAGGAGGTCCTGGACTGGGTGGGCCCGAACGGCCGGGTCCTCGACGTGGGGGCCGGGCGCGGCGTGGAGTCGGTCTGGCTGGGGCGCCAGGGGGTCGCCGTGAGTGCCTACGACTTCGTCCCCAAGGGCTTGCGGGTCGCGCGTCGGATCGTGGAGGAGGAGCGGCTGCCGGTCGAGGTCCGCACGCTCAACCTCACCGAGTGGCGATCGGTGTTCGGGGAAGGGGCTCGGGCGGCTCGGTTCACCGAGGAGCGTCGCGTGGTCCTGGCCCGGCACGTGGCCGACTCCACCAACCGGTTCGGTCGGGAGTCCCTCGCCAGGTTCTGCGCCATGGCCCTGCGCGGCGGCGGGCGCCTCCACCTGGACGTGTGGACCGGCGAGGGGGCCGGGCCCAAGCGCCAACGGCCGGTCCGCCTCGCCGAGATGGTGGGGCTGGTGGAGAATCAGGGCGCACGGGTCGTCCTCGCCGAGGAGGTCGGGGTGGACGAGGAGCGCGGACGCAACTACAGCATCGGACGATTGGTGGCGGAGTGGGACTGAGCAGAGCGGGGCTGAAGCGACTGGTCGCCTCGTCGGCACGGGTGGCCGAGCTGGAACGACGGGTCGCCGACCTCGAGCGGGACCTGGACGAGCAGCGGCGACACCAGCTGCGCCTGGCCGAGCTGGCCGACGTGGTCCAGGAGCTCGTCGTCCCGCTGGCCACCCGGGACGAGGACCGCGCCCGGGAGGCCATCGACCGGTTCAACCGGTCGCTCTAGCGGCCACCGGGGGGGTTCCATGGCACGGCGTGTCCTCGTCCACCTCGGCCTGCCGAAGACCGCGACGACGTACCTGCAGACCATCCTCTGGGGGCATCGGGAAGTGCTGGCCGACCAGGGCCTGCTGCTCCCCGGCGCCGAACGCCGGGACCACCTCTGGAGCTCGCGGGTGGTGCGGGAGGACCCCCACCTGGCGCGGGCCCCGGAGCGGCACCGCACAGCCTGGCAGCGGCTGGTCGAGGAGCTGGCCGCGTGGCCGGGTACCGGCCTGGTCAGCCACGAGTTCTTCGCCGCGGCGTCCGCAGCGCAGGCCGCCCGGATGGTGGCCGACCTCGCCCCGGCCACGGTGGAGCTGGTGGTGACGGCCAGGGAGCCGCTCGGCCTGTTCACCGCGAGCTGGCAGGAGAGCCTGAAGAACCGGCACACCACACCGATCGAGGACTACGCCCGCGAGGTCTCGGAGAGCAGCACCGCCATCTGGAACTGGCGGACCCTGGACCTGCGCCTGGTGCTGGAGCGCTGGGGCCCCGCGGTGGCCTCGCCCGGCCACGTCCACGTGCTGCCGGTCAGCAGCCGCTCGCCGCGCGAGGACATCTGGCAGCGGTTCGCCGCCCTCGCCGGCATCGCCCCCGACTCGGTGGACACCTCCGGCTCGTTCCCGAACGAGTCGATGGGCGTGGTCGAGGCGGAGGCCCTGCGTCGGATCAACCGGCACCTGGGCAGCTTCCGCCGGGCCTTCGACCGGGGCGTCTTCATCCGCACCCACCTCGCTGACGAGCGACTGGTCCCGCGGGGCGGGGACAAGTTCTGGCCGCCCCCGGACCGGATCGCCGAGCAGCGGGCCCGCGGGGAGGAGTGGGTGTCCTTCGTCCGGGAAGGTGGCTTCGACGTCCGCGGGGACCTGGGAGCGCTGCTGGTGCCCGACGAGCTCGAGGAGCGCCGGGAGCCCGCCTCGGTGACCGATGCCGAGGTGGCCGACGTGACCGCCTGGCTGGTCGCCCGGATGCTCGAGGACGTGCGGGAGGAGCGGCGTGCCCGCAAGCGGGAGCCGGCAGCGGAGCCCCAGCGGGCCACCCGCCGTCGGCCGTGGCGGTGGCGACCGCGCCGCCCACAGCGCTCCCGGCTGGGCCGACGCGGTCCGGCCCGCGCCGGGGGAAGCGGGGAGTGACCAGCCACACGTCGCCACCACGCACCCCGGGGTTCCGACCCGACATCCAGGGGATGCGGGCGCTCGCGGTGCTGCTCGTGATCGTGGCGCATGCCGGGTTCCGCACCGCCTCGGGTGGCTTCGTCGGCGTGGACGTGTTCTTCGTGATCTCGGGCTTCCTGATCACCTCGCTGCTCCTGCGCGAGGTGGAGCGCACCGGGCGCGTCGGCCTGGTGGCCTTCTACGCCCGGCGGGCCCGCCGGATCCTGCCCGCGGCCCTGGTGGTGCTGGTCGTCACGGCCCTGGCCTCGCTCGTGGTACTTCCGGCCGTCCGGGTCCTGGAGGTGCTCGAGGACGCGGTGTGGTCGGCGCTGTTCGCCGCCAACGTGCGGTTCGCCCTCGTCGGCACCGACTACTTCGCGCAGGGGGAACCGTCCTCGCCGCTGCAGCACTACTGGTCCCTGGCCGTCGAGGAGCAGTTCTACCTGGTGTGGCCCCTGCTCGTGCTCGCGTGGGCGGCGCTGCGCACCTCCGGTCGCGTCCGTGCCGCCCGGCTCCTCCTGCTCGGCGCCGGCCTCGTGGCCCTCGGGTCGCTGGCCTGGTCCTGGCACGCCAGCACCACCTCGCCGGTCACGGCGTACTTCTCCACGCTCACCCGTGCCTGGGAGCTGGCCGCGGGTGCGCTCACCGCGATCTGGGCGACCCGTGCCCGCGAGCTCCCCCGGGGTGTGCGGCAGCCGATGGCCGTGTTGGGGGTGCTGCTGATCCTGGGGGCGACCCTCGCCCTCGACGGCCGCACGGTGTTCCCCGGTCTCGCGGCCCTGGCCCCGGTGCTCGGCACGGTGCTGCTCATCGCCGCAGGAACGCCGTCCGGCGGCGGCGACACCGTGGTGGGCCGGTTGCTGTCGGTGCGCCCGGCCCGGGTGGTGGGGGACTGGTCCTTCTCCCTCTACCTGTGGCACTGGCCCGTGCTGGGGCTCGCCGAGGCCCACTACGGGGTGCCGCGACTGCCGCCCCTGCCCCTGCTGCTCGTCCTCGTGCTGGTCCTCGTGCTCTCCGCCGGTACCTACCGGTGGGTCGAGGAGCCCTTCCGTCGGCGTCGGGGGTGGGTCCGGCCCCGCCACGGGATCGCCCTCTACCCGGCGACGGTGGTGGTGGTCGGCCTCGTCGCGGTGGGCGGACAGGGGTGGATCGCCCACCAGCTCGACCGGGGTCACGCGCCGGCCGTCACCACCGCCGCTTACGCCGACGAGGAGCTCAGCGCGGACCCCCACGTGGCCCTGGTGCAGGCGTCGGTGCTGGCCGCGCGCGAGGGACGTGCGGTCCCCGGGGACCTGGTCCCCGACGTGGTCGGGCTCCGGCAGGAGGTCGCCCCGCTCGGGGAGTGTGACTACCGCACCGGCACCACCCGGCTGTGCAACAGGGGAGATCCCGACGCCGAGCGCACCGTCGTCCTCCTCGGTGACTCCGTCGGGCGTTCCTGGGCACCGGCCCTCGAGGAGGTCGGCCGGCAGGAGGGGTACGCGGTGTACCCCCTCGTCCACACCGGCTGCTCCGCCCATCGAGCGGTGCAGGGGAGGTGGGACCCCCGGGGACCCTGGCGGCAGTGCGAGGAGTTCAAGGACTGGGCGCTGCACACGATCGGGGAGCTGCGTCCCGACCTGGTGGTGGTGGCGACCTCGGCCGTCTCGCCGGTCCAGGCCCCGCGGGACGACCGACTCGTGGGGATCAGGGACGACGGACGGGAGTTCCTGCGGACCGTGGGCGCGGGCTTCGACGCGCTGTTCGCCGAGCTGGGGCCCCGCGCCGAGCGGGTCGTGGTCCTCGGCGACACCCCGAAGCTGCGCCGCATGCCGGGCGCCTGCCTGAGCGACATGGCTGCGGACCTGGGCGACTGCCTGTTCCGGCGCGGGCGCCCGGCCGAGCGGGTCCAGCAGGAGCTTCGGAGGGCGGCCGAGCGTGCCGGCGTCGGCCACGTCGACGTCTCACCCTGGTTCTGCCACCAGGGAGGCTGCCCCGCGGTGGTGGGACGGACGATCACCATGCGCGATCGGCAGCACCTCACTCCGGACTACGCGCGGAGCCTCTCCGAGCCCGTCGCCGAGGCCCTCGAGCTCACCCGGTAGCCCACCCGTCGGGGGCCATCCCGGCCGTGGTCACCCACCGCCGAGCGTGGCGGTGGCGCTCACGAAGGGGTGGTCGCTGATCCCGCGAGGGCGGGGGGACTTGTCGTGGCGGTACCCCGACCAGGACACGCCGGGGGTGGACAGGACCCAGTCGACGGCCAGGCCACCCGGCGGGCTGCCGGGGTGGCACCCGCCGCGGGCGTGGCCGCCGTACGGCGCGATCATCCCGGTCGGTGGGGCCACGCGGCAGAAGAACTCCGCCCGGTCGTTCATGTCGCCGAGGAGGAAGACCGGGACGCCTTCCTGCTTGAGCCGGTTGACCTGGGCGACGGCCGTGTGGTGCCCGTTGCGTCGGGAGACGGCGTGCCGACCCCCGCCGGCGGAGGCGTGCATGTTCACGAAGTACATCTCCCGGCCCGAGGCGCGGTGCCGCAGCCGCAGCACCGTCTGCGGGCGGTGGGCGTTCATGAACTTGATCTGGAACGAGCCGCCCGACACCTTCTCGAACATCCCGGGATCCCAGAGGATGGAGTTGTCGGTGTCGCGGCTGCCGAAGGCGTGTCCGGGGAAGGCCTCCATCCCCAGTCGCGACCGCAGGCCGGCCAGCTGGTCGGGCTTGAGCTCCTGCAGGCCGACCACGTCCACCCCGTGGGAGCGGGCCAGGTTCGCGGCCATCGGCGTACGCCGGGTCGCCGGCGGGAAGGCCCCGCTGCGGGAGCCCCCGGGGCGAGTGTGCTGGCTGCCGAGCACGTTGAAGGTGCCGACCTGGAACGTCGCCGCGGAGGCCGGCTCGGCCGGCTCGGCCTCCTCGGCCGCCGCAGCCGCTTCGGCCGCGTCCCGGGCTTCACGGCGTGCCCGCCGGCGCTCGGCGCGCGCCTCCCGGCGCTCTGCGACGGCGGCCAGGCGGGCCGCCCGCGCCGCACGTCGCGCCTCGCGGGCGAGGACCTCGTGGTCCGAGAGCGGTCGGATCAGGGCGCCGCCGACCGCAGCCACCCGTTGCGCCGTGCTGGCCGGGGAGGCACGAGTGGAGGGGCTGCCCTCAGCCGGCGCCGAGGCGGGCGTGAAGGCCCACGCGGTCAGGGCCGACCCTGCGATGACGAGGGCGAGGGTGGTGAGGACCGCCGGCGCGAGCCGCATCCGAGCGCGAGCCCGACGGTGACCGTGGCTGTGCTCGGGGCTGTGATCGGGGCTGGAGTTCCGTTCGCGCACGGGCGGATGCTATCGCGGCTGCCGTGGGGTCGGGACCCGGGCGAGCGCCCGGAGAATTACAACCTTGTGATTGAACCGAACTCGTTGCCGAGTGTCAAGAGTGTCTGTTGTGATGCATGGGACTCGATGGTTTCGAAGTGAGAACAGGTGTGCCTGATGCGTAGACGTCCCCCAGCGGCCCGGACCAGCCGGTCTCCTCGGCGAGCCGTGGCGGCGCTCGCCAGTGCCGCACTGGTCGCGACCCTTGGGCCGGGGGCGACCGGCGTGGCAGCGGCCGACGGGCCCGCCGACCGGGAGACGCAGATCGAGGAGCGCGGGACCGTCCGGCTCACCCAGGCCAACATCCGGTCCGGGATGGAGAAGTGGAAGTTCCGCAAGGACGTGGCGACCGTGCTGGCGGGCAAGCCCGACTTCGTGACCTACAACGAGGTCCCGTGCCGTGCGAACGCCGACCTCGCTCCCGATGGCTACGAGATCGCCCGCCCGGCCCCCACCCGGTGCCGGCCGCGGACCGAACGCCGGTGGTACGAGCGCTCCAGCCCGGTCGCGTGGCGCACAGACCGGTGGGAGGAGGTCGACCGGGGCCTCTGGACGATCACCAACCAGAAGGGCCGGGCCAAGGGCAAGAACGTCCACCTCCGCATCCGGATCGCCAACTGGGTCACCCTGCAGGAGCGGGGCACCGACCGGGTCGTCTCGGTGGTCTCCGCCCACTTCGCGCCGCACCGGTTCGGCCTGACGCGCCGGTCCGTGCGACGGACCGGCAAGCTGGTCGCCGAGCTCGGCCAGAAGGGCCCGGTGCTCGTCGGCGGGGACCTCAACCACCAGTACCGGCCGCAGGACACCGACACCTCCCCCCTGCGGGCGAACGGCCTCGTCCCCACCTTCGACGAGACCGGCAAGCCGGGTAACGGCACCCGGCCGAACGGTCAGACCATCGACTTCGTGCTGCGCGACTCGACCTCGGCGTGGGACGTGGCGGGGCAGGAGGCCACGCCGCTGTACTCCGACCACCACGCCCTGAGGGTCGACCTGGAACCGACGTTCGGGACCCCGCCGGCCGAGGAGGCTGCGGCGGAGCGCACCCAGGCACGCTCCATCACGCCGGGCAACTTCCGCAGCAAGCCCTCGGGCACCAAGCGTGAGCGCCGGGCCGCGGTGCGGTCCCTGGCGCGGACCATCAGGATGGCGCCCGAGGGGAGCACGGTGCGCCTGGAGACCGTGCGCCTGGGTCGCTACGAGGTCGTGCGGGCGCTGCGCAAGGCCCACGCACGGGGGGTGAACGTCCAGGTGCTCACCCGGGCCCGCTCCAACCCCCGGGAACGGGCGCTCCAGCGCCAGCTCGGGCGCCGGGTCACCAAGGGGAGCTGGGCGAAGCGCTCCTCGCCCCGGGCGCACCGGATCGCGAAGCGCCGGGGCGCGCCGGCCACGCGGCTGATGGTGACGCGCAGCGGCACCGAGTCCAAGGTCTTGGTGCACGTCAGCCGCCGGGTCACCGCGCAGATGCTGCGGCGGCCGACGACCATCAAGTTCCGGATCGGCGGCAAGGCCTACCGCCGCCACGTCCACCAGTTCCGCCGGATGCAGCGCCGCTGAGCGGTGCCGGAGTGGCCGCCGTAGGGTGAGGGCCGTCCCGTCCCAGCGCACCGAGGAGTGAAGCCATGGGAGCCTCCACCACCGGTGGCGGCACTCGGCAGGTCTTCGTCCACGTGGGCCTGCCCAAGACGGGTACGTCGTACCTCCAGCACCTCCTCTACGCGTCCGCGGCGACGCTCGCCGAGCAGGGCCTGGACCTGGTCCCGGACACCCGTGCCGGGGTCTTCCAGCTGATGCTGCGGGTGCGGGGTCGCTACAACCCGGCGTTCGACCCACCCTCGGTGGTGGGTGCGCTGGACGCGCTCCCCGGAGCCCTGCGTGCCGCGCCGGGGTCGCGGGCCCTCCTCACCCAGGAGTCCCTGGCCCGGGGACGTCCCGACGAGGTCACCGCGCTGCTCGAGGCGCTGGGCTCCCGACAGGCGCACCTCGTCGTGACGGTCCGCGACCTCGCCCGCCAGATCCCGTCGGCCTGGCAGGAGTCGGTCAAGACCGGGCTGATCCTCTCGTTCCCGGAGTACGTCGAGGGCATCATCGAGAACCGGGGCAAGCCGGCCGAGCGATTCTGGGCCAACCAGGACCTGGTGGACACCCTGGAGCGCTGGGCCCCGCACTTCCCTCCGGAGCGCATCCACGTCGTGACGGTGCCCCAGCGCGGCAGTGATCCGCGGCTGCTGCTCCGCCGCTTCTGCGACGTCATCGACGTCGACCCCGAGCCGCTCCCCACGGACGTCCCGAGGCTGAACGTCTCGCTGGGCCACGCCCAGGCCGAGCTGCTGCGCCGGGTGAACCGTTCGCTCCCGCCCGGGATGCGCCGACGCGACGTGTACGGGCCCGTCGGCAAGCGCTACCTCGCCGGCCGGGTGCTCCGTGCCCAGGAGGGTGTCCCGCCCCGCCTGCACACCAGCTACCGAGACTGGTGCGTGGGCGTCGCCGAGCGTTACGCCGAGGCGGTGCGCAGCGGGGGGTACCACGTGGTGGGCGACCTCGCGGAGCTGGCGCCGGCCGACGACTCCTTCAAACGACGAGCAGTGGGTCGTGGAGGACACGCAGGTCGCCTCGGTCGCGGAGGAGGCGCTGGCCACCATGGTGACGCACCAGATGAAGCGTCGACAGCGCGAGGCGGCTCCGAGGAAGCGTGCGCGGGCCGGCCGACCGGTCAACCCCGCGGGGCCGCCCGTGCCGCGGTGGCGTGCCGCGGCACGGCGCCTCGGGCGGCGCCTGCAGCGGGGCCGGGGGCGGCAGCAGGGGCGCTGACCGGAGCCCGAGTGACCGCCGTAGGATGAGGCGGCCACCGCCGCGCGCGGCGGCCGCCAGCGTCCGTCCCGACGACTCCGTCGTCCAGCGCACCGAGGAGCGAACACCATGGGTCGCCTCTGCGAGACCGAGGGCCTCACCGATGTCCAGGAAGAGATCCTCAAGACCGTCCGGCAGTTCGTGGAGGAGAAGATCCTCCCGGTGGCCCAGGAGCTGGAGGCCAGGGACGAGTACCCCACCGAGATCGTCGAGGGGCACAAGGAGATGGGGATCTTCGGCCTGATGATCCCCGAGGAGTACGGCGGGCTCGGCGAGTCGCTGCTGACCTACGCGCTGGTGGTCGAGGAGATCGCCCGCGGCTGGATGAGCGTCTCCGGCGTGATCAACACCCACTTCATCGTCGCCTGGATGCTGATGAAGCACGGCACCGAGGAGCAGAAGCAGTCCTACCTGCCGCGGATGGCGACCGGGGAGGTGCGTGGCGCCTTCTCCATGTCCGAGCCCGGCCTGGGCTCCGACGTCTCGGCGGTGAAGACCAAGGCGGTCAAGGCCGAGGACGGGTCGTACGAGATCACCGGCCAGAAGATGTGGCTGACCAACGGTGGCAGCGCGAACCTGGTCGCGGTGCTGGCGAAGACCGACGAGGGTGCGGAGTCGGTCTACAGGAACATGACCACCTTCCTGGTGGACAAGGAGCCCGGGTTCGGCGAGACCGCCCAGGGGATCACGGTCCCCGGCAAGATCGAGAAGATGGGCTACAAGGGCGTCGACACCACCGAGATGGTGTTCGAGGGCCACCGGATCTCCGCCGACCAGGTGCTCGGCGGGGAGCCCGGCAAGGGCTTCTACCAGATGATGGACGGCGTCGAGGT
>CAZRKV010000048.1:0-5158 GCA_964600305.1 uncultured Nocardioides sp.
GTACCTGCCGTTCCTGGCCACGACCAAGGTCCTGATGAGCGCGGTCCGCCACGGAGTCGGGCGGGAGGCCGCCCACGAGGCGATCAAGGAGCACGCGGTCGGCGTCGCGCTGGAGATGCGCGGCGGCCTGGCCGAGAACGACCTCCTCGACCGGCTCGCCGCCGACGAGCGGCTGGGCCTGGACCGGGGTCGGCTGGACGCGCTGGTCGCCGAGCCGATCGAGTTCACCGGCGCGGCCGTGGACCAGGTCCGCGCGGTCGTGGCCCGTGCCGAGGAGCTGGTACGCCGCCACCCCGAGGCGGCGGCGTACACGCCCGGCGAGATCCTCTGACCCGTCGAGCCGCGCGTCCCTCGGCGTCGAGGCGCGCGTCCCTCGGCGTTGGGCCGTGCGTTGCTCGGGGTCGAGGCGCGTGTCCCTCAGCCCTTCGGCGACACGTCCATGACGACCTCGAACTCCAGCAGGTTGGCGCCCTGGGCCACGGGCTTCCCGTGCTCCCCCTTGTGGGCGGCGCGGGCGTCGCCGTCGCGCCAGGCGGCGTACGACTCCTCGTCGGCCCAGTGGGTCACCACGAAGTAGCGCGACTCCCCGGCGACCGGGCGCAGCAGCTGGAAGCCGAGGAAGCCCGGGGAGGACTCCACGACGCCGGCCCGGTCGGCGAACCGCCGCTCGAGCTCCGGGCCGGCCTCCGGCGGGACGTCGATCGCGTTGATCTTGACCACGGACATGCCGCCACCCTAGCCGTGGGTCCTAGGGTGGGGACATGGAACGCACCGCCGTCGACGTCGTCGTCACCGGCCGTGTCCAGGGGGTCTACTTCCGGGCCGCCGCGGAGCAGCAGGCCGCCCTGCTGGGTGTCACCGGCTGGGTGACCAACGAGCCGGACGGGTCGGTGCACCTGCACGCCGAGGGGTACCCGGACGCGGTGGACCAGCTGGTCGCGTGGTGCCACCAGGGTCCCTCCCAGGCTCGCGTCGAGGACGTCGAGGTCACCCCGGCGGCCGACACCGGTGCCCGGGCCTTCGAGGTGCGCGGCTGAGGGCTGGCCGGTCCTGTCTCGATAGGGTCCAGCCATGGTCGACATCCCCGCTGCGCCCGAGCTCCCCGGCACCACGCACCTGCACTCGGGGAAGGTCCGCGACCTCTACCGGATCGACGAGGGCGAGCACGCCGGGCGGCTGCTGATGGTCGCCAGCGACCGGATCTCGGCGTACGACTTCGTCCTCGACACCGAGATCCCGGACAAGGGGGCCATCCTCACCCGGATGTCGCTGTGGTGGTTCGACCAGCTCGCCGACCTGGTCCCCAACCACGTCGTGAGCACCGACGTGCCGCTGGCGGTGGCCGGGCGCGCGGTGGTTGTGCACGAGCTGGCGATGTACCCGGTCGAGTGCGTGGTGCGGGGCTACCTGACCGGGTCGGGGCTGGCTGACTACCGCGCGACCGGCGAGGTGTGCGGGATCGCCCTGCCGCCCGGGCTGGAGGACGGCTCCCGGCTGCCGGAGCCGGTGTTCACCCCGGCGACCAAGGCCGCCCTCGGTGATCACGACGAGAACATCTCCTACGAGGCCGTCGCCGCCGAGATCGGGGCCGAGGAGGCCGCCGAGCTGCGGCGGCTGTCGCTGGCGGTCTACGCGCGCGCCGAGGAGCTGGCCCGCCAGCGCGGGATCGTGCTGGCCGACACGAAGCTGGAGTTCGGCCGCTGGGTCGGGCCGGAGGGGCCGGGGGAGGTGCGGCTGGGCGACGAGGTGCTCACGCCCGACTCCTCCCGGTTCTGGCCCGCCGACCGCTGGCAGCCCGGGCGCCCGCAGCCGTCGTACGACAAGCAGTTCGTGCGCGACTGGCTCGCCTCGGCCGAGGCGGGGTGGGATCGCGACTCCGGTGCGCCCCCGCCGCCCCTGCCCGAGGGGGTGGTCGAGCAGACCCGGTCCCGCTACGTGGAAGCGTTCGAGCGGCTCACCGGCGAGCGCTTCTGACGCCGAACCGTCAGTCGTGGTGTGACGAACCGTCCTCCGTGGTGCCACGAGCCGTCCTCCGTGGTGCCACGAGCCGTCAGGGATGGTGCACCGAACCGGTCGGGGCCGATGATGTGACCATGCAGTTCGCGTTGAGGGTGGACTTCCCGCAGCCGGTGGGAACCGTGTTCGACTTCCTCGCACAGCCCGCGAACCGGCCCCTCTGGCAGTCGAGTCTGCGTGGCGTCCGGTCGGTGACACCGGGCCCCGCCGGCCCGGGCACGCGATGGTGTGACGTCACCTGGGTCGGCCTGCAACCGGCCATGGAGATCACGACCTGGCACGAGGACCGCCGCTGGGTGGAGCTGGGCCGCTGGCGAGGCGTCGAGGTGGAGCTGGCGCTGGACTTCACCCCGGTCGCGACCGGGTCCGGGCAGGGATCGACCCGCGTGACCGCCACCGTGACGGCGTACGCCGCGGGGCGGCGGCCCCCGGCGAGCTGGGTGCTGCGAACCCTCGGACCCCCCGCGGTGCGCCACGACCTGCGGAGGGCCTCCCGGATCCTCTCCCTGCCGGGCAGGTGAGCCGGCTCCTCGCCATGCTTGACGGTTCGTCGCGCCACAGCCGACGGTTCGTCGCGTCGAGGGGGACGGTTCGTGGCGCCAGGGGTGACGGTTCGGCGGGTCAGGCGTCGCGGCGCAGAACCGACAGCCAGCCCAGGGCGACCACGACGGCCACCTCGGCGACGAGCACCGCGAACCCGGGCCAGGCGTCCATCAGGGTCGGGTTGAACGCGACCGGGGTGGTGAGCGTGTGCCCGGCGTTGCCCGGGATCACGTCGGCGACGGTCTCGCCCCAGCTGCCCGGGAGCAGGAAGGCCATGTTGGCCACGACGAACACCAGTCCGAGCACGATCGACAGGGCCGCCGCGGTGTGGCGCACCAGCAGCCCGACGCCCAGGGTCAGCGCCCCGAGGGCGGCCAGGTAGAGCCCGTTGCCGTACAGGGACCGGATCACCCCGTCCCCGTCGAGGGGCACGCCGACCCCCTCGGCCTCGAGGAACCAGTTCCCGGCGACGTAGCCCACGGTCGCCGTCACGGTGCCGGCCACGAACAGCACCGAGCACAGCACCAGCAGCTTCGCGGCCACCACCCGTCCGCGCCGTGGAACGGCGGCGAAGGTCGCCCGGACCAGCCCGGTGCCGTACTCGCTGGTGACGTAGAGCGCGCCCAGCACGACGGCGGTGACCTGGGCGATCATCATCCCCCAGGTGACGAAGGACTCGGGGGCCTCGCCGGCGCTGCCGTCGGCGATCGACTCGGCGCTGGTCGCGCTCACGAGGACGGTCAGGCCGATCCCCATCGCCACCAGGGCGACCAGGCTCCAGCGGGTGCTGCGCACGGACCAGAACTTGATCCACTCCGCCCGCAGCACGTGGGTGAAGGACTGGGCAGCGCGGTCGCGCCGGGCCCGGTCGGCCGGTGGCTGCGGGTCCGCGACCGCCGGGGTCGGGGTGGTCCAGGTGGTGGTCATGCCGTCGCTCCGAGGTCGTCGTGGTCGGGGGTGTGGCCCTGGTCCCGGGCGGCGTACTCGACGCTGCCCGCGGTCAGGGACATGAAGGCGTCCTCCAGCGACGAGCGCACCGGGGTGAGCTCGTGGACGGGGACGCGCGCGTCGTGCAGGAGGTCGCCGAGCCCGGCGGCGTCGTTCCCGTCCACCCGCAGCTCGCTGTCCTGCCCGGTGCCGTGCTCGGTCACCGTGCGGCCCGCGTCGGTCAGGGCACGTACGGCGTCGGCCCGGTGCGGGCTGCGCACCCGGACGTACGACGCCGCGTGGTCGTCGATGAACGCCCGCATCGTGCAGTCGGCCAGGATCCGCCCGCGACCGATCACCAGCAGGTGGTCGGCGGTCTGGGACATCTCCGACATCAGGTGGGAGGAGATCATCACCGTGCGCCCCTCCCGGGCCAGGTCGCGGGCCAGGTGCCGCACCCAGCGGATCCCCTCGGGGTCGAGGCCGTTGACCGGCTCGTCCAGCACGACGACCGGGGGGTCACCGAGCAGTGCGGCAGCGATGCCCAGCCGCTGGCCCATGCCGAGGGAGAACCCGCCGACCCGGCGGCCGGCCACCCCCTCCAGGCCGACCAGCTCCAGCACCTCACCGACCCGGGTGGTCGGGATGCCGTTGCTGGCCGCCAGCCAGCGCAGGTGGTCGCGCGCCGAGCGGCCGGGGTGCACGGCGTGGGCCTCGAGCAGGGCGCCGACCTCGCGCAGCGGGGCCGGCGCGGCGGCGTACCGGCGGCCGTGGACCGTGACCCGACCGGCCGAGGGGCGGTCCAGGCCGAGCACCATCCGCATGGTGGTGGACTTCCCCGCGCCGTTGGGTCCGAGGAAGCCGGTCACCACCCCGGGCCGCACGGTGAAGTCGATGGCGTCGACGGCGACGGTGTCGCCGTACCTCTTGGTCAGTCCGGTGGCTTCGATCATGTCCCTCACGTTCGGCCACGCGGGCGCACCGGCACATCGGGGAAGCCCCCCGGGCCGCCCCTGGTCCGACCCCGGGGGACCCGGAGCCACCACCCGCGGGCGGGGGCGAACCGGTTTCGGCGGGGACGAGCCACGGGTAGGTTCGGACCATGTTGAACCTCGCGAGCCTGCTCGAGAACTCCGCCGCCCAGCACCCCGACCGCGACGCGATCGTCTTCGGCGACACCCGGTTGACCTACACCCAGGTCAACGGGGCCGCCAGCCAGGTCGCCAACCTGCTCGTGGACAGCGGGATCCAGCCCGGGGACAAGGTCGCGATCAGCTGCCCGAACCTGCCGTACTTCTCGCTGGTCTACTACGGCATCCTCAAGGCCGGTGCGACGGTGGTGCCGCTGAACGTGCTGCTGAAGTCGCGGGAGATCGCCTACCACCTCGAGGACTCCGACTCGAAGGCCTACTTCTGCTTCCAGGGCACGCCGGACCTGCCGATGGGCGAGGAGGGGCACGCCGGGTTCGAGCAGGTCGGCGGCTGCGAGCACTTCTTCATGATCACCGCCGACCCGGCCGCTGACTCCCCCGTGCCGGGCACGACCACCCTGGGTCGTGCGATGGCGGAGAAGTCGCCGGCGTTCGACACCGTGGCGACCGAGGAGGACGACACCGCCGTGATCCTCGACCCCTCCGGCCCCCTGGCCCGGCTGACCGAGCTGCCCGAGCTG
>CAZRKV010000048.1:5168-13880 GCA_964600305.1 uncultured Nocardioides sp.
GCGCCGAGCTCAGCCACAACAACATGCACTCCAACGCCGTGGTGAGCGAGAAGCTCTTCGGCCAGCCCGAGGAGGGTCACGACACCCGCCTGTGCGTGCTGCCGCTGTTCCACTCCTTCGGGCAGACGGTGATCCAGAACGCCGGCTTCGCGTTCGGCGACACCCTGGTGATGCTGCCGCGGTTCGAGCCGATGCCGGCCATCGAGCTGATGCTCAAGGAGCAGGTGACCGTGTTCGCGGGCGTGCCCACCATGTTCTGGGGCCTGCTCGGTGCGCTGGAGGAGGACGTGGACGTCGAGACCCTGGCGCGCAACATGCGGGTCGCCGTGTCCGGCGGGTCGGCGCTGCCGGTGGAGGTGCACAAGGAGTTCCAGAAGCGCTTCGGGGTCACCATCCTCGAGGGGTACGGGCTCTCCGAGACCGCCCCGGTCGCGAGCTTCTCCCCGGCCGGCGAGGAGCCCCGGCCGGGCTCGATCGGCACCCCGATCCCCGAGGTGCAGATGAAGCTGATCGACGAGGAGTGGAACGAGGTCGCCGACGACCCGGAGGCCGTGGGCGAGATCGCGATCAAGGGTCCGAACGTGATGAAGGGCTACTACCAGCGTCCCGAGGCCACCGAGGCGGTGATCCGCGACGGCTGGTTCCGCACCGGTGACCTCGACCGACGGGACGCCGTCGGCTACTACTACATCGTCGACCGGTCCAAGGACATGATCATCCGCGGTGGGTACAACGTGTACCCGCGCGAGGTGGAGGAGGTGCTGATGACGCACCCCGACGTGTCCCTGGCCGCGGTCATCGGGGTCCCACACGAGAGCCACGGCGAGGAGATCAAGGCGTTCGTGATCCTCAACCCGGGTGCGTCCACGACCGGTGAGCAGCTGGTGGCGTGGAGCAAGGAGCAGATGGCCGGCTACAAGTACCCGCGCATCGTCGAGATCGTGCAGGACCTGCCGATGACCGCCACCGGCAAGATCCTCAAGCGCGAGCTCGCCTGAGGGTCGTCCCGGGCCCCACGCGTTGTAACGCGCGGTTATCCGGTCCGGTGCACCCCCATTTGGGTACGACGGATGCGGTAACCCCGCGTTACAAGGGCCGGCGTCACAGCGGTCCCGGGTCGCGGCGGGCGGCGCGCCGCTCGGTACGCCGCGAGCGGACCGCCACGGTCAGTGCCAGGGCCAGTGCGACCAGGGCCGTGGCGAGCGCCGCCCGCAGCGCCGTACCGGGGTCGGCCCCCGAGGCCACGGCCACGCCGTAGACGGTCATCAGGGCCGCCGCGCCGAAGGAGGACCCGATCCGCTGGCCGGTCTGCAGCGCCCCGCCGGCGGCGCCGGCCATCCGGGTCGGGACCTCCTGCAGGGTGAGCGCGAAGTTGGGCGAGATCACGCCCCCGCCGCCCAGGCCGGCCAGCAGCAGCATCGGGACCAGCAGCCAGGCCAGGGCGTCCAGGTCCCGGCCCGGCGCGACCGCCGCGACCAGCACCAGGCCGCTCATCATCGTGGTCAGCGACACCAGGGTCACCCGACGGCCGAACCGCGTCACCAGCCGCCCGGCGACCGGGGAGGTGATCGCCGAACCGAGCGCGAACGGGGTCAGCAGCAGGCCGGTCGCCAGCGCGCTCGCCCCCAGCCCCTCCTGCAGGAACACCGACAGCACCAGCAGCACCCCGGTGAACCCGGTGAAGTAGAGCGCGCCGACGGCCAGCCCCTCGGCGTACCCGGGGAGCCGGCGCAGCAGGGCCACGTCGAGCAGCGGTGGCCGCTCGGCGCGGACGCGGCCGGACTCCCAGCGCACGAACGCCCACGCCAGCGGCGGTACGGCGACCAGCAGCACCAGGGGCAGCCGCTGCCCGGACTCGAGGCTGACCAGGGGGTAGAGCAGCGCGAGCACGGTCGCGCCCAGCAGGACCGCGCCCCCCACGTCGATGTCGACCCGGTCCGCCCGACCGCCGGGTGGTTCGGACGGCACCAGGCGGGCGATCGCGAGCAGCGCCGCGAGCCCGATCGGGATGTTGACCCAGAACAGCCACCGCCACCCGTCCTCGGAGCCGGCGAGTGCGATCACCGCACCACCGAGGACCGGGCCCAGGGCGGAGGAGATGGAGACGGTGAAGCCGAAGAGTCCGAACGCCCGCCCCCGTTCCTCGCCGGAGAACAGCTCCTGGATCAGCCCGGAGTTCTGCGGGGCCAGCAGGCCGGCGCTGGCCCCCTGGGCGAGCCGGGCGGCCACGACCAGCTCGGCGCTGGGGGCGAAGCCCACCGCCGCACTCGTCAGGATGAACCCGGTCAGCCCCAGCAACATCATCCGGCGGCGGCCGTAGGCGTCCCCCAGGCGGCCACCGGCCACCAGCACCAGGCCGAACGTGAGGGCGTAGCCCGAGACCACCCACTGGATCGTGGCGACGTCGGCGTCCAGCCCGGTGCGCATCGAGGGCAGCGCCACGTTGACGATCGTGACGTCGAGCAGCGACATGAACCCGACGACGAGGGAGACCGAGAGGATCCGCCACCGGTGCGGGTGCGGTCCCCCTGCTCCGGCCCCGGTGCCGGACCGTTGCGGCTGGGGGCCGTGGGCGTCGGTCACTCGAACGGGTTGGGTAGCCCGCCGGGCAGCTTCGCGAGCAGCTCCCTCGCCCGCTGCAGGTGCTTGTGCTCGACCAGCACCTCGTACTTGGTGGCCACCACCGCGCTGACCGAGGAGAAGTCGCGCTGGCCGCGGGTGCCGGCGTACCCGACCAGGGCCCAGATGACGCCGAAGAGCGCGCCGAACAGGGCAGTCGACAGCAGCAGCGTCCAGATCGCGCCCTCGCCGAAGAGGGAGAAGATCAGGCCCACGAACAGGCCCAGCCATACACCGGAGAGCGCCCCCATCCAGGCGACGCGGCCGGTGGTGAGCCGCCCGGTGATCCGCTCCACCTGCTTGAGATCGGTGCCGACGATCATGCAGTGCTGGACCGGGAACTCCTCGTCGCTGAGGAAGTCGACCGCCTTCTGGGCGGCCTCGTAGTCGTCGTAGACCGCCAGCGACTGCGGGAACTCGAGGGCGAGCGGGCGGGCGGAGCGCATCGGCTGTCGTGCGGACATGCCTCCATCGTGCCCGATGCCGCCCGGCGGTACGACCGGTGTGAGCCGCGCCACTGAATCGTGCACCTTTCAACGACCCCTTCTCAGCGAACTCTCAGGCGCGGCTAGGGTGCCGCCGTTTGTGCACTTGTGCCCGGCCGTACGTCGGTCGCGGCCCCGAGACCACGAGGAGGCGCCCCTGGCCCTGCCCCGACCGCGCAGGACTCGAGAAGGAAGGAAGGTGACGCGTGAGCGCGTCCGACATGGTCCAGTTCAGCATCCCCGTGATGGTGCTGCTGCTGGTGATCTTCTACGGCGGGACCTTCTGGGTCTCCACCCGTATCGGCAAGAAGCAGGAGAACGCCGACGGCTACATGACCGCCGGCAACAACCTCGGATTCGGCATCTCAGCCGCGAGCATGACCGCGACGTGGATCTGGGCGTCCTCGATGTACGCCAGCGCCACGTCCGGCTACACCTACGGGATCTCCGGCCCCATCCACTACGGGCTCTGGGGCGCGTTGATGATCCTGTTCATCTACCCCTTCGGCAAGCGGATCCGTGAGGTCGCGCCGAAGGCGCACACCCTCGCCGAGGTGATGCACGCGCGGCACGGACGGTCCAGCCAGCTGATGCTCGCCGGCTCCAACGTGGTCGGCTCGCTGATCAGCCTGATGTCGAACTTCATCGCCGGCGGGGTGCTGATCGCCCTGCTCTCGCCGTTCACCTTCACCCAGGGTGTCTTCGTGGTCGCGCTCGGCGTGCTGCTGTACTCGCTGTGGTCGGGCTTCCGGGCCTCGGTGCTGACCGACTTCATCCAGGTCCTGGCGATGCTGGGTGCGGTCGCGGTGCTGGTGCCGTTCATCTTCATCGCCGCGGACTTCCCCTCGGCGTTCGAGACCGGGGCGTCCAACCTGACCGCGGAGCAGGGGAACTTCTTCTCCAGCACCGCCTTCCTGGAGCAGGGGGCGCCCTACATCGCCGCCGTGCTCGCCTACGCGATCGGCAACCAGACCATCGCCCAGCGCCTGTTCGCCGTGAACGAGCGACTGATCAAGCCCACCTTCATCACCGCCACCGTCGGGTACGGCTCCATGGTGATCGGCGTCGGGATGCTCGGCGTGCTCGCGCTCTACCTGGGCGTCAGCCCGCTGGACGGCGACGTCAACAACATCATCCCGCAGATGGCCTCGTCGTACCTCCCGCTGGTGCTGCTGGTGCTGTTCTTCGTGATGATCGTCGGGGCGCTGTCCTCGACCGCCGACTCGGACCTGGCGGCGATGTCCTCGATCGTGATGGCCGACATCTACGGCCAGAACGTCGCCGGCAAGGAGCGGGCCAACCCCCGCACCATGCTGCTCATCGGGCGGCTGACGATGGTGGTCGCCACGGCGCTGGCGATCGCGTTCGCGAGCCTGCGGCTGGACATCCTCGACCTGCTGGTGTTCGTCGGTGCGCTGTGGGGCGCCCTGGTGTTCCCGGTCATCGCGAGCTTCTACTGGAACAAGGTCACCAACGCCGCCTTCACCACCTCGGTCGTGGTGGCGCTGGCCTGCTTCATCCCGGTGCGCTTCGGGTGGCTCCCGGTCGACGGCCCGCTCGGCTACGTCATCGACGTGTTCAACGTGGTCGGCGTCGGCGTGATCATCGGCCTGATGGCGTTCGGCTTCTTCGGCCTGCGGGTCGCGACCTTCGCCGGTGCCGCCGCGATGCTGGTCTCGGCGCCCTTCGTGATCGGGTTCCTGCACGACTACGCGACGCTGAGCGGGTCGCTGGTGGCCTACGCGGTCAGCACCGTCGTGTGCTACGCGATGTCGGCGCGGTCCAGCATGGAGTTCGACTTCGCCCTGATCCGCCGGCGTACCGGTGACTTCGACGAGGCCGACGAGGGGGACGCGACCCCCGAGGGCGTCGCGCTCGAGGAAGGAGACCTGCGATGAGTGACTCGCAGCTGTGGATGAGCCTGTACGTGCTGGCGTGGCCCGTGATCGTGGCCGCGGTGCTGACCCTGATCGCCGGCGCCTTCGGTCGGGAATGGGTGGAGGCGCGCAAGGAGGGCCGCGACCTCGTCTGAGGGAGACGAGTGAGGGACGAACGAGCGACCGAGGACGACGTCGGGCTCGTGTGACCGAGGTCGCCGTACGACGGTCCGAACGCCCCGCAGGAGATCCGGCCACGGAACCTGCGGGGCGTTCGGTCGTCCGGGTGCGGCCGGTTCCGGCGGGCCGCCTAGACTGGCGGCGCACCCCCCGTTCCCTCGAAGGAGGCCCGCGTGCCCCGCGTCGTCGTCGATGTGATGCCCAAGCCGGAGATCCTCGACCCCCAGGGCAAGGCCGTCCTCGGCGCGCTGCCCCGGCTCGGGTTCACCGACGTGACCGAGGTCCGGCAGGGCAAGCGGTTCGAGCTCGAGGTCGAGGGCGAGATCACCGACGAGGTGGTGGCCCGGGTGCAGCAGATGGCCGAGACCCTGCTGTCCAACCCCGTCATCGAGGACTACGAGGTCCACGTGGAGGACCGGTCGGTCGCCGAGGTCGCGGCGGGCGAGGGTCGGGCATGAGGATCGGTGTCGTCACCTTCCCCGGTTCCCTGGACGACGTCGACGCGCAGCGCGCCGTACGCTTCGCCGGCCAGGAGGCCGTGGCGCTGTGGCACGGTGACGCGGACCTGCGCGGGGTCGACGCGGTCGTCCTGCCGGGCGGGTTCTCCTACGGCGACTACCTCCGGGCCGGGGCTATCTCCCGCTTCGCCCCGGTGATGCGCGAGGTCGTCGACGCGGCCGACCGGGGGATGCCGGTGCTGGGGATCTGCAACGGCTTCCAGGTGCTCACCGAGGCCCACCTGCTGCCCGGGGCCCTGATCCGCAACGACCACCAACGGTTCCTCTGCACCGAGCAGCGGTTGCGCATCGAGAACGTCCGCACGCCCTGGACCGCGGCGTACGACGCCGGGCAGGAGATCACCCTCGGGCTCAAGAACGGCGAGGGCTCGTTCCAGGCCGACCCCGCGACCCTCGACCGGATCGAGGGGGAGGGGCAGGTCGTGGCCCGCTACCTCGGCGGCAACCCGAACGGGTCCCTGCGCGACATCGCCGGGGTCGCCAACGAGCGCGGCAACGTGGTCGGCCTGATGCCGCACCCCGAGCACGCCGTCGAGGAGGGCTACGGTCCGGGCACCGACGGCCTGGGCTTCTTCACCTCGCTGGTCGAGTCGGTGCTGGCGTGACCCCGCTGCGCCTCTTCCGCCGGGTCGCCGTCGCCGAGGCGATCACCTGGGCGCTGCTGCTGGTCGGCATGTTCCTCAAGTACGTCACCGCCACCACGGACCTCGGGGTCCGTGTCTTCGGGCTGGTCCACGGGGTGGTCTTCATCGCCTACGCCCTGGTGGTGCTGGTGGTCTGGGTCGAACCCCGCGGGTCGGCCGGGGGGGGGGTGCGCGGCCGGGTCTCCGGGGTGCACGCCTGGGCGACCATGCCCGTCGACCGGTGGGCCGAGCGCCGCGGGTTGCTCGGGGACCGGTGGCGGCTGCGCGAGTCGCGGCCCTCCTCGCCGGCCGAGCGGGTCACCGCCTGGCTGCTGAACAACCCGGCCCGAGGCCTGGCCTCCGGTGTCGTCGCCGTCGTCGGCCTCACCGGTCTCGCGCTCCTCGTCGGTCCACCCGTCTGACTCCCGCCGAGTCGACCCTCGGCACCGCCGAGTCGGCCCCTCGGCCCCGCCGAGTCGGCCCTCCGGCCCCGTCGAGTCGGCCCTCCAGGACGTCTCAGCGGCGGGGGATGCCCTTCTTCAGCAGCCGCCACTCCTGCCCGGTGACGATGCCGTCGACCGGGACCCGCACCTCGCGCTGGTAGGCCTCGAGGGCCGCCTCGGTCTCCTCGTCGAACACCGCGGTGATGGCCAGCCGGTTGTTGGCCGCGGAGTTCAGCACGCGCTGGAGGCGGCGTACCCGGGCGCCGTTGGAGCCGACCTTCAGCACCCGGCGGCTGCCGATGGCGTGCAGCTGCATCCAGTTCCGGCGGGTCCAGCGGTGGCCCCCGTCGCCACCGGGTCGCGTGGACCGGAACTTCCGGACGGCCTGCCGGGTGGACCGGTCGTAGCTGCCGGTGATGGCGCCCTCGTAGAACCCCTTGTGCCGCAGCATGCACTGCAGCGCCCTGAGCTGGGCCGGGCGCGGGCGGCGGGGCTTGATCACGCGGTAGACGCCGAAGTTGATCCGGGTGCCGCAGGACCGCGCCGCGGGGCGGGGTCTGGTGCCGTTGCCCAGGTCGAGGTAGTTGGAGTCGATGTTGATCGTGACGCCGCCCCAGGTCTCGCGGTGGTCGCCCCGGTACTGCTTCATCCGGTTGCCCGGCAGCCACCCGTCGCTGCGCACGAAGCGGCTGGAGGTGTTGGCCCGGCCGTCCCAGTCGGCGATCCACACGCGGTCGGGCTGGGAGATCCCGGGCCGCTCCACCCGGGCGTCGTCGAGCATCTTGATGCCCGAGGCCGCGCTGGAGTAGACGCCGGAGACGTAGCCGAGCTTGTGGATCCGGTTGGTCCAGGCGTGGAGGAAGCGCAGGGAGGACTCACGGCAGTGGGTGTTCGTGGCGTCGAAGCCCTCGAGGTCGTACCAGAGCGTGCTGCCGGGAGAGATCCCGAGCCCACGGGCCGTGGTCACCGCCCGGCTGGCCTCCTGGCGCCCCTGCTTGCGCGCGGTCGGGTACGAGCCGTTGCCGGGGGCGGGGCTGATCACCGGGTCGTTGCCGTAGCGGGGGAACCGCGGGTGGCACGAGGCCTGCGGGCCCAGCGTGATCGGCAGCAGCCGCCACCCCCGCCGCAGCTGCTTGCGGACCCAGGTCGGGGTGAGGTTCGGCTGGTAGCGGCAGCCGCGGGACGCACCGGAGATGTAGATCCCCACGGCCAGGAACGGGGAGTTGCGCATCCACGTGTCCATCTCGCCCTGGTCGGGCGCGAGGCACTGGTCGAAGCCGTGACCGGTCAGGTCGCCGGGGGTGACCGGGTTGGCAGCCTGCGCCGGGGCCGCCAGCACCATCCCCGCGAGGACGGCGGCCAGGGCCGTCGCCAGGGCGGTGGTCAGCGCGGCGACGCGGGTCGCGAGGGTGCGGACGGGGCTGCGGGTCATCGGTGGGCTCCCAGGTTCCAGTGCGGCCGAGGGTGCTCGGCCGCGTCACCCTAACCACAAGAGTCACACCGGCAACAGGGCTTCGGCTGAACTACAGATCTGTAGTTCTCGCAGGTCAGGCCGCCCGTCCCCGCCGAGTCGGCCCTCCGGAACTGTCGAGTCGGCCCCTCGGCCCCGCTGGGCCGGCCTCGCGGGCCGGCGGCCTCCCGGGACAGGTAGATTTCGGTCGTGCCGAAGACCCACCTGGACACCGTTGCCGCCGCCGCCACCGACCCCGACCGGGAGCAGCCCTGGGCCGACCTCGGGCTGAAGGCCGACGAGTACGACCGGATCCGCGAGATCCTCGGCCGTCGCCCCACCGCAGCCGAGCTGGCCATGTACTCGGTGATGTGGAGCGAGCACGTCTCCTACAAGTCCTCCAAGGTGCACCTGAAGCAGTTCGGTGAGCTCACCCAGGAGACGCCCCGAGGCAAGATGCTCGCCGGGATCGGCGAGAACGCCGGCGTGATCGACATCGGCCAGGGCTGGGCGGTGA
>CAZRKV010000049.1:0-13675 GCA_964600305.1 uncultured Nocardioides sp.
GGCCCACTGTGCCGACGCAGTACTTCACGCCGGGGGGCCTCGTCGCCACGTTCCCGGCCCCCTGGCCGGTGGGCCTGGACGACCAGGACCACCGGCCCTACCTCCGGGCGGCCTACAACAACCGTCGCCTGATCCGCGACCGGTTCGGGGTGACCCTCACCACCAGCTATGCCCACGTCCCCCACGCCCACCGGCGGCAGGTGCTGGACCAGGTCGCCTCGGAGTTCAGGGACGCGGTGGCGCGGACGGCGATGTCTCCGTTCCGTTCGGCCACCGACGTGTCGATGGCCTCTTCACTGGCCCAGACCTACGGCCTGCTGACGGGCTGTGCCTTCGAGTCGGAGACGGACTCCCGGTTCGTCGACCTGTCGGCGCCCGGCGTGCGAGGGAAGTTCGCTCGCCTGCACGACAGGTCAGCGGAAAGCTTCTGCCTGGGTGACCATCACGACTTCGCGCAAGCCCCCGAACAGGTGGACCTGCTGGTCAACGAGTTCTTGGAGCTGTACTTCCCGGTCCCTGCTCCCTGGGAGCGCCAAGCCGAGGCTCAGGAAAGCTGATTCGAGAGACGGGGCGCACTCCCCCGGATGGTCATGTAGCTTGCCCGCGGCGGGGGCCCCGCGTGAGAGACTCACGCGCATGGTCGAGAGATCCCCGCTGCTGAACGGCATCGCACCTCCCGGCAACTCATTCGTGCTGCCCCAGCACAAGGTCGTCTACATCTCCGTCACCAAGGCTGCATGCACCACCATGCGGTGGATGATCGCTGGCCTCGCGGGTGAGGACGCCGAAGCGTTCTACCGGACCCCGGTTGGACACCAGACCCGGCTGATGACGATCCACAACCGCACCCGTTGGCAGCACACGCCGCAGCTCAAGGACCTGCCTCCCAGCACGCTGGCCAAGATTTCGCCCGACGACGGGTGGTTCGTCTTCGCCGTGGTGCGGGACCCGCACAGCAGGCTGTGGTCGGGCTGGCAGTCGAAGCTCCTGGTCCGACATAGTCGCTATGTGCGGTTGTACGCCGACCAGCCGTGGTTCCCCCGCGTGCCGGAGGGACCCGAGGACGTGGTGGAGGACTTCCACCGGTTCGTGGAGGACCGCCCCTGGGAGACCCACCCGGAACTCCGTCGGGACGTGCACTTCCTGCCGCAGGTGCGCTCTGTGCGACCCGCCGGCATCAACTACACCCGCATCTACGACGTGACCGAGCTGGCCGAGCTGTTCACGGACCTGACGCTGCACCTGGAGGCGATGGGCCTGTCCGCAGACCTCGACGCTCCCCGGGCGAACGAGACCCCGCTGCCCCTCACCCGTGCGGCCCTGACCGGCCCGGTGCAGGACGCCGTCAGAGACGCCTACCGGGACGATTTCGAAGCCTTCGGTCACCTGTGGGCCCCGGATGGTCCGAACGTCGCCGACGAGATGTGGTCTCCGGATGCGATCCGGCTGGTGCAGTACCAGGTCGACGCCAACGAGCGGATCGGTGACCTGGCCGAGGAGGCACGACTCCTTCGCAAGAAGTTGTCGCGAGCTCGACGCAGACTGCGCCGGGTCCAGCAGGACGAGCAACGGCCACGACGGCGCCTACGGCTCCCCCGCGTACGTGGTGGGGAACCCGGCTAGCAACGCCGGAGACGCCGCCGGACCCGACCTGCCAGGGTGCGGGGGCGAAACCGGAGACGGTGCCGGAGGCGCTGGTTCTCCTCCTCCAGGAAAGCGTTCCGTTTGCGCAACTGGTCCAACTGATGCTGCTGCTTCGATCGCGCCTGTTGCCGGCTGTACCTGCCCTCGATCTTGCGCTGGTCGAGGGTGAGGTCGAGCCCGTACTGGAACTCGGCCAGGTACCGGTCGTACAGCTGGTCCAGCGTGGCCTGAACGCTCGGGTCGCCCGGGGATTCCACGAGCCGGTTCGTCGAATCCCACACGCCCTCGGCGATCTGTTGCAGCGGTCTCGGTACCCGCGACCCATCCCACGTCGCTCGCACTCTGTGCAGTCCCCTGTCGATGAAGTCGTCGATGGGCGGACTGCCCCCCGCATCGATCGCTGCCGAGAGCCCGGCTCCCAGCTGCGCGTCCGCCCGCGCCAGCGCGGTCCGCCAGCCGTCCATCAAGTCGTGGTACCGCACGAAGGCACGGGGCGCCGGTCGCGAGAGACGCTCGGTGACCAAGGTGCCGAAAGCCCAACCCGCCACGTTGGTGGTTTCCCGGGCCCGACGCTCGTCCTCGGAGTGTTCGGTCAGGTAGTAGGCCGCTCGGGAACCAGCGACCTCCGCGGGGTGACGCAACATGGTGAGCACGCAGAACTTGCGCTGGGTGAGGGCTGCTGCTCGACGCCACAAGTCGTGGAACCAGAAGCTGCGCGGATCCTTGATGACGACCTGGGGGTATCGATGTGTCGAGCCGGACAGCCATGTGACCAGCTCGTCGAGCAGCTCCGGCGACTCCGCCGCCTCACGAGTCAGCTCGACGGCGACCGGACGCGCGTCATTGGTGCGTACCGGGATCGGGTCGAGGATCCGCTTGTGGAAGTCGACCACCCATTGGGCTTCGTAGAAGCCCCGAGGATTGGTCACGTCGGCGGGGACCTCGGGCTGAGGCACGTGAAAGCCCAATCGCTGGAGAGCCCCTGCCACGGTGCTCGTGCCGCTCCGGCCCGCGCCTGCCACCAGCACGAGGGTCCCCTGGTCTGCACTGCCGGACGTCATTGGACGAAGGATAGCGCCGGCTACCACCGGACACGGGCCTGCGGGCCGCGGCACCGGCCCGTGGGCAGGTCGTGTCGAAGGACGATCGATGAGACCCGCCCGATAGGCTTGCGCGGCGGACCTGCCCCCCTCGCCAGGAGCGAACCTGCACGATGAGTAATCCCACACCGACGTCGCCGAGCGGACGACAGCTGGTCATCGTCAGTGGTTCCGGGAGGAGTGGCACCAGCACCGCGGCCGGCACACTCAAGAAGCTGGGTCTACTGGTCCCGCCGCCAGAGGTGCAGCCGGACAACACCAATCCTCGGGGCTTCTTCGAGCCCCGATGGGTGGTGGACTTCCACAAGCGGTGGCTCGCGAAAGCGGGCGTACGCACCCTGGACGCACGGCCCGAGGCGGCGGCCCGCGTGGCCACGCTCTCGCAGCGTCCCAGGCCGCGCCGGGAGCTGGCGACGTGGCTCTCCGACCAGTTCTCGAGCCCCCAGCTGGTGGTGAAGGACCCCCGTGCCTTCTGGTTCAGCAACCTGTGGCTCGAGGCCGCCGGGAGCGTGGGCGCCCGCATGAGCTACCTGACGATGCTGCGTCATCCGGCTGAGGTGATCGGTAGTCGCGGAGTGCACTACCTGTCAGACCTCGAGGAGGCCCAGCTCCGTGAGCGTGAGACGGCGCTGCTGGCCGGCTGGGTCAACGTGGTGCTGGTCAACGAACGTGCAACGCGTGGGCACCCGCGAGTGTTCGTCCCCTACCCCTCGCTCCTGAAGGACTGGCGAGGCGTCATGAGCGAGGTCGCCCTCCGGCTCGACCTGACACTCGAGGGTCTGGATCCGGCCCAGCACCACCCGGTCGACGACTTCATCGACGCCAGCCTGCACCGAGTTCGGGTCTCGTGGGGGGACTTGTCCGTTCCTCCCCACCTGCAGGAGCTCGCCGAGCGCACCTGGCGGGCGCTGACCGCCCTGGTGGACGAACCGGAGGACTCCGCAGCCACCGCCACCTTGGACGCCTGCCGACGGGACTACGACGTGATGCATTCCCATGCGGTGGCTCTCGCCCGGCATGCCACCGAGTCCGAGATCTCGCGTGTCCGCCGAGAGCTGCGTCGCGAACAGCGGCACGCTGGCGCCGAGCCGGGCCGAGCGACCACAGCCGTGGCGACCCGCACGCCCCGAGCACACCTGCCCCAGCGGGCGAGCAGAGCGCTGGTGTCCCGCCTGGGCTTCGGTCGAGGTCGCCGCCGGGAGGGACAGTGAAACCGAAGGATCTGATCCACAGAGCCCGTTCAGTTGCGCGTCCTCGAACCCGCTACGCCGCCCTGGTGTCCGATCGCAGGCGGCGCCGTCGGCTCGATCGCCAGGCCGCAGCCCACCGGCGTCCGCTGGAGAACAACCGGGTGCTCTACGAATCCTTCAACGGCAATGGGGTGCTCTGCAATCCCGAGGCATTGTTCCGGGCGGTCTTGGCGCAGCCAGATCTCCAGCATCTGCACCACGTCTGGGTGCTCGATGCACTGGACAAGCATCCGGAGGTCGTGGCTGAGTTCACGGAGGACCCCCGTGTGAGCTTCGTGGAGCTCAACTCGGTGGAGTACCTCGAGCAACGCGCCACGGCGAAGTACCTGGTCAACAACGCCACCTTCGGTGAGGACTTCGCGAAGCGACCTGGGCAGGTCTACGTCAACACATGGCACGGCACCCCGTTGAAAAAGATGGGCTATGACACTCCTCAGGGAGGGGCCGGGTCCTCGAACATCCTTCGCAACCTCATGAGCGCGGATTACCTGGTGTCGGCCGCCGGGTACGCCACCGACACGATGTACCGCTCCGCGTTCCGCCTCCAGGGGCTCTTTCGAGGCACCGTGATCGAGGAGGGGCAACCCCGCACGGACCTGCAGTGGCAGACCCAAGAGGACCGGCAGATGGTCCTCTCCAGGCTGGTCGAGCACGGACTCGACGTCGAGGGACGCCGGATCCTCCTGTACGCACCCACCTGGAAGGGCTCGTCCATGGCCGAGGCCACGGTCAACGCCGACGAGCTTCTCTCGGTGGTGAGACACCTGCAGGCCTCCGTGGACTCGCACGACTACGTCGTCCTGCTCAAAGCTCACCAAGTCATCTACGACGCACTCGAGCACCGCGGTGTGGGGCGGTCCGTGCTGGTGCCCAATGACCTCCCCACCAACAGCATCCTCGGGGTCACGGACCTGCTCGTGACCGACTACTCCAGCATCCTGTTCGACTTCCTCCCCACCGGGCGGCCAGTGCTCCACCACGTGCCCGATATGGACGCCTACGCCACGACCCGGGGGATCTACCTCGCACCCGAGGAGTTGTTCGGTCCGATCTCGCGCGACGTGACCACCCTGGCCGAGAACCTCGCCCAGGCGCTGGCATCCCCCGAGGCCACGCTCGAGGGACGCACCGAAGCGGTCCAGACCTACGCACCGCACGACGACGGCTCAGTGTCGGAACGGGTGGTCGACATCGTCTTCCGTGGTAATGCCGATGCTGACAGGTACCGGCTGCTGCAGGACTTCGCCACCGGGTCCCCGACGATGCTGGTCTATGTCGGTGGGCTCACCTCGAACGGCCTCACGTCTTCGGCGCTGAACTTGGTGAGCAACCTCGATCACGACCGGATCGATGTCTCGGTCCTCCATTCACCGGCTCGGAGCCGCGATCAATTCAAGAACCAGGCGCTCGTCCCGGAGCAATGCCGGGTGTTCGTACGTCGCGGCCAACCGGTGGGGTCCACCAAGGAGCGCGCCCTGATCAAGCGACTCGTGGACCGGGGTCTTCCCGACGCGCCCCCCGTGACCCACCACGAGTACTGGGAGCGCGAGTGGTGCCGGGTGTTCGGCAACGCGCGGTTCGACTACGCCCTGGACCTGAGCGGCTACGGGGCGTCGATACCTTATCTCTTCTCGGCTGGCGAGATCGGTACTCGAGCTCTGTGGTTGCACAGTGACTTGATGGCGGACTCGGAACGCGAGACCAACGGCGAGAAGCACCTGAAGGAGCGCCTGCACGCGGTGTTCTCCTGCTTCCGACTCTTCGACCGGCTGGTCTCTGTCTCGGCCGACCTCGAGCAGATCAACGCAGAGAAGCTCAAGCAGTTCGCCCCACGAGAGAAGTTCACGCACGCCAACAACACCCTCGACTTCGACCGGATCCTCAGGATGGCGGGCCGGCCTGCGGAAGGTGCGTCGACGAATTCTGACGCTGCGGAGGCCGTTCCGCCTGCCCACGTCGACACCATCGACACGACCAACATCGCCTCCGCCGTGACGACACTCCTGGAGCACTTCGAGGCCCAGAGCCTGCTGGCGGAGGTCCGCAGTCACGTCCGGGGACAGAGCGGTCAGGCGGGTTCGACACCCACGTTCGTCACGGTCGGCCGACTGTCTCCGGAGAAGAACCACGCCCGTCTGCTGCGGGCCTTCGCCATGGTGCACGAACACACCCCCGACGCGCGTCTCGTGATCGTTGGGAGCGGCAAGCTGCATGCCGAGCTCAGGCAGCTCAGCAAGAGCCTGGGCATCCGTCACGCAGTCAACTTCGCCGGCCAGGTCGCCAACCCCTACGTGGCCATGGCGCAGGGCGATTGCTTCGTGCTGTCCAGCAATTACGAAGGGCAACCGATGGTCGTGCTGGAAGCCCGAGCACTCGGCCTGCCGATCATCAGCACACGTTTCGACTCGGTGGGGAGCTCGGTCCCCCCAGAGGCCGGTCTCGTCGTGGACCAGACCGATGAAGCCCTGGCCGAGGGCATGCGCGCCTTTCTCGACGGGGAGGTAGCGGCCGCGCCCCTGGACTTCCGTGCCTACAACCGGGAGGCGATGCGTCAGGTCTACGCCGCCATCGGTCTGGATCGGGGCGTCGGCGACCCCGTCTGAGCGTTGACGGATCAATCCGTCAGCCCGGTCGACTCCAGAGGCGGAGGCAGAACGTGGTTGAGGGGGACGGGCGTCCGGCCGCGAGCGGCTCGTCGGAGAGCCTGCGCCCGGCGTGCGCGGGATCGGTCATCAGCGCTCCCTCGCACCACGTGGAGAACGGGTGCGTCTCACCCTGACAGGGACCCGATGAGCGCCTCGACCACTCTTCGCTGCTGCTCCGAGGTCAGGTCCACCGAGGACGGCAACGACAGACCCCGCTCGAAGAGGTCATCGGCCACCTGCCCAGCGAGCCGGGGAGCATCGGCGTAGGGCGGCTGAGCGTGCAAGGGCCGCCACAGCGGTCGGGCACCGACACCTGCCTCGTGCAGTCGCTCCAGGAGGTCGTCCCGGAGGCCCGGCCGGTCCGGTGGAACCAGCACCGAGTAGAGCCAGTGGTTGGGATCGAGACCCGGCACCCGGGGCGGGAGCACCAGATCGGTGTCGGCAAAGGCCTCGTCGTACCGCTCCGCGACCTGTCGCCGCTTGGCCAGGAACTCCGGCAGCCTTTCGAGCTGTGCCAACCCGATGGCAGCGGCAACGTTGCTGAGCCGATAGTTGTATCCGATCTCGTCGTGGAGGTACCCGGGCCCCGCGACCTTCGCCTGTGTCGTGAGGTGCCGAGCGCGCCGGGCCAAGCCCTCGTCGTCGGTGACCAGCATGCCGCCGCCCCCCGAGGTGGCGATCTTGTTGCCGTTGAAGGAGAACGCTCCGAGTCTCCCGACACATCCGGTGTGGCGTCCTCCCAGGACGCCTGCCGTCCATCCGGCTCCGAGGGACTCGGCTGCATCCTCGAGCACGGGGACGCCATGACGGTCGCAGGTCGCCAGCACCTCCTCGATCTCCGCGGGCTGCCCGAGCACGTGCACCACCTCGACCGCGGCCGGCAGCCGCTCGCCCGAGGCCGCCCGTCGGTCGAGCTCGGTGGCCAGGAGCGAGGGGTCGAGGTTCCACGTCCTGGTTTCCGAGTCCACCAGAAGCGGGGTGGCGCCGAGGTAGGCGACCGGGTTCGCCGAGCCGACGAAGGTGAAGTCGGGTACGGCAACCAGGTCGTCACGCGTCACCCCCAGCACCACCAGACCGACGTGGATGGCAGCGGTTCCCGAGGAGCAGGCCACGGCGTGGCGAGACCCGACGTAAGCGGCGAAGGCCTCCTCGAAGCGTTCCACGAAGGCCCCTACGGAAGAGACGTAGCCGGAGTCGATCGCCTCCAGGACGTAGCGGCGTTCCAGTTCACCGATGTTGGGTTCGGCCAGGGGAATCATCGGTGATACCTGCTCGCGGCCCCGGGGTCGACGCGGTCCGACAGCCAGTCCGCGGTGCGGCTCAGGCCCTCACGCAGCTCCATCCGAGGCTGCCAGCCCAAACGCTGTCGGGCGAGTGACGGATCCGAGAGCAGCACTTCGACTTCCGAGCCCTGCGGCCGGATGCGCTCCTCCTCCGTGATCACTCTGGCTTGCGAACGGGTCACCTCCCGGCAGAGCTCCACAAGTTCACCGATCGAGACGGTGACGCCTGTGCCCAGTTGGACCGTCTCGCCAGGCTCTGTGTCGGCCTCGATCGCCCGCAGGAATCCGGCACAGGTGTCGTCAACGTAGGTGAAGTCACGCCGTGGTGACGTGGCCCCCAGCCGGATCTCCTCGGCTCCACCCAGCATCTGGGACAGGACGGTCGGAATCACCGCACGGGCCGACTGCCGGGGCCCATAGGTGTTGAAGGGCCGCAGTGTCATCACGGGGGTTCCGAACGAGAGCGCATAGGACTCACACATCTTGTCTGCCCCGATCTTGCTGGCACTGTAGGGCGACTGGCCTCGGAGCGGGTGGGACTCGGTGATCGGAACCGAGTCCGGGGTCCCGTAGACCTCGGAGGTGGAGGTGTGGACCATTCGAGGGGTCCCGTGTCGCCGGACCGCCTCGAGCACGTTGAGGGTGCCCCCCACGTTCGTCTCCACGTACGAGCGTGGCGCGACGTAGGAGTAGGGAATCGCGATCAAGGCAGCGAGGTGGACAACGCAGTCGACTCCATCGACCGCGCTCGACACCAGCTCCGCGTCACGCACGTCCCCGAGGACCACCTCCGCCCGCCGCGACTCACTCGCCTCGCGAAACGGGACCGAGTCCTCCAGCCACCCCGTGGAGCCGAAGGAGTTGTACTGGCAGAGCGCTCGCACTTCGGTCCCAGCCCCCAGGAGTGCCTCGACCAGGTGGCTCCCGATGAAGCCGTCCGCCCCGGTGACCAGCACCTTCGAGCCCTGCAGCTGACCTCCCATACCCGCCGTCACAGCTGCCCCTTGGCGCGCGCCAGGTCCGCCGGCGTCCCCACGTCGATCCAGGACGACGAGAGCGGCCACGCGTGGACCGCCTCGCCAGCAGACAGACAATCCTGCACCACCTGCGGCATCGTGCTCGGTTCGCCCGGGGCGATCCGGTCGAGCACCCGGGGCTCCACGGCGTACACGCCGGCGTTCACGTCGACGGAGAAGGTCGGCTTCTCCTCGATCGACCGGATCCTGGACCCGTCGCCCTCGTGGGAGACGACCCCGAAAGGGACCTCGTGCTGGTACGTCCGAGTCGCCACGGTGAGCGCTGCCCCGTGGCGTCGATGGTGCTCCAACATCGCGTGAGGCTCGAACTGCACCATGAGATCACCATTCATCACCATGACGGGGTCAGCGAGCCGAGGATGTTCAGCCCGGAAGAGGGCGAGGGACCCGGCGGTACCCAGCGGCTTCTCGGGATCCTCGCGGAGATAGCTGATCGAGCACCCCAGGTGCCCCCCGTCTCCGAGGTGCTCAACCACCTGGTCGGCCAGGTGGTTGACGCTGACGTAGACATCCCGAATGCCCCCACCGACCAGTGTCAGGACGATCCATTCAAGGATGCTGCGCCCCGCCACCTCCATCAGCGGTTTGGGGACCTCCTCAGAGAGGCGACCCAGCCGGGTGCCCTTTCCACCCGCCATGACCACAGCCGGGTTCGGCAACGGCTCGGAACCGATAACATCGGAGAGGGTGTGCAAGCCCATGAGACGTCCGCGTTCGTCGACCTCCGGAACCGCGGCGATCCGGAGCGCCTTCATCAGATCCAGGACCAGAGCCCGGGCCGACCCCACTCGCACACAGTGCGGCTCGCGCGTGGCGTAGGGCAGCGCGGCTTCGTCCAGGTCGGCACCCCCCAGCAACGCCCGCCTCAGGTCGCCGTCCGTGAGCAGCCCGACTAGGACACCGTCACCGTCGACCATGAGTGCCACCGCCGCGGCCGAGCGGTCGACCACCTCCAGCACCTGGCGCACGGTGGAGTCGGGCGAAGCCGCAACTCGCCCCAGGTCATGTCGTGTCAAGGTCGATCATCTCCCCCAGTCATGGGATCCAGCCGGCGCGCAGGCACGCCGACCACAGTGGCCCCCGCGGGCACGTCGCGCGTCACCACGGCTCCGGCGCCGATGGTGGCCCCGGAGCCGATGCTCAATCCTTGCAGGATCGTGGCTCCAGAACCCACCAGGACGCCCTCCCCGACGCGGACGGAACCCGAGATGTTGGCTCCGGGGTTCACGACGCAGCACTGACCGAGCTCGGAGTCGTGGCCGATCCCCGATCGCGGGTTGAGCAGGGTCCCCGCACCCAACCGGGCGCCCGTGGTGACGACGCACCCCGCGCTCAGCACCACACCCCGCTCCAGAACGTTGCCACTGCCTGCGTGGGCCATCGGGTGGACGAGGGTGGGGAACTCGAACTGCTCGTCGAAGCGGTCGAACACTCGCCTACGCAGCCCCGGGAAACCGAACCCCAGCACCAGCGCGACGTCCCCTGGCGGCAGATCACGCTCCGCGGCCTCGTCGACGAAGCCCCCGAACTCCAGGGGACGGCCTCCGACGTCGGTCCCCGCCTCGTCGATGACGTCACGGAGCTCACGTGCCTGACCAGCTGTGCCGAGCACCAGGACCTTCCTCACGAGCGCTCCACGGACTGGACGCCGCCCGGGCCGGGCGGGTGGTCGAGATCGATGAACCGCTTGCGTCCGAGCCCCCCAGCGGCCGCGAAGCGCATCGCGGACACGATGCGGGGCGCGGCGTGGCCGTCACCGTAGAGGTTGGTGACTCCCCGCGACTGCGCCCGGAACTCCGGCTCGAGACACCGACGGACCGCGGTCGTGATCGCCTCGACGTCCTCCCGGGCATGCAGGACGTTGGCCGCTCTGGCCCGACCGCGCTGTCGGTCACCCACATCCACGACCGGCACACCGAAGCTGGCTGCCTCGAGCACGCCGCTCGAGCTGTTCCCGACCATCACGTCGACCGCCGCCAACACGGGCAGGTACTGGGCTCCTAGGCCCGGGGTGGCCACCACGTGGGGACTGGCCGCGACCGCCTCCTCGATCTCGGCGAGTACCGCCTCCCGGCCCGCGTCAAGCCCCGGGTGGGTGATGATCACGGACCCGGCGACGTCGGTCACCGCGCGCAGGACGGCGCGGGCTCCGACGCCAGGTGGAGGACCGCCGGCCGTGGGTGGGTGGTAGGTGACCAGCGCGAGTGGTCGCCGCACCGGTCCGCCGAGAAGGCCGGCCAGCGTCTCCTCATCGGCCGGCTCGACGGCCGACATCCGGTCCAGGCCGGGTGCGCCGGTGATCTGGATCCGCTCCGCCGGCTCGCCCATCTGGCGAAGCCGCCCGGCTGCCTGAGCGGTGCTGACGCAGTGCACGTCCGCGAGCTTGGTGACCGCGTGTCGGATGCGGTCGTCGATGGCGCCCTCGGTCACCTCCCCACCGTGGAGGTGCACCAGGGGCACCCCGGCGAGCAGCACCGGGGGCACGGCGTACAACAACTCCCATCGGTCCCCCAGGACCAGGCATGCCGCAGGTCGGACCGAGGCGAGGGCCGCCGCCATCTGCTCGGAGATCCGGGCGCCCCCACGGGTGATCGAGTCGTACCCACTGGCGTCGAGGTCACCGGCCACCCACACGACTTCGACACCGGACAGGTCCAGCGCGCCCATCGGGTCGCCGTACGCCGCGTTGCGCATGGTGCCGGACGCAAGGAGCACGACGTCGAAGTCGTCTGCAGCCACCAGCGCTTCCACCACCGGCGCAAGCGGGGAGAGATCAGCCCGGTTGGCAGCGAAGATCGCCACCCGGATCGGCCCGCGCTCAACCACGATCGACTTCGAGGTCGGCCTGGGTGAGCGGTGACCCGGCGGCCAGGTCCCGACGCAGGCAACGCCCGACGACGTCGACACTCGGTGCCAGGCCGTCAGCGGGCCGGAGCAGTACCACCGAGTGCGCGTCGATCCGGTCACCCGCCCTGAGGTCGTGGCGTGCGTGCCAGCTACGACGTACCAGCGAAATGTTCTCTGCCTCGGCCGAGGTTGGTCGCTTCACCCCGTCCCCGAGGGCGCGAGAGGTGGCCCGAACCGCGGCAACGTACCGGCGGAAGGACGCGGGATCCGCGCTGGCGGCGTGATCAGGGCCCGCGCGTTCGGTGTCCCTGGTGAGGTGCTTCTCCACGACGCCGGCACCGAGTGCGACGGCCGCGACCGCACTGATCTCCCCGATCGTGTGGTCGGACCAGCCCACGGGGACCCCATGGGCCTCGATCATGGCCGGGATCGCCAGCAGGTTCGCCTCGTCGAGCGGGGCCGGATAGCTGGAGACACAATGCATCAGCGCCACGTGTGGTGCGGCCCGCAGCCACTCGAGCGCAGCCGCCACCTCCCCGTCGTCGGCCATACCCGTCGACGCGATCACCGGGACACCTCGCGATGCCGCTTCCAGGAGGAACGGTCGGTTGGTGAGCTCCCCGGACCCGACCTTCAGCGCCGACACGCCGAGCTCGCACACCACGTCGAGGCTGCTCGCGTCGAAGGCCGTGGACATGAATTCCAGACCCCGCTCCTCGGCGTGGGAGAGCAGTTCCCACCAGGCCGAACGCGGTAGTACGTAGCGGCGCAGCAGCTCCAGCTGGCTCGTGGTCCCGTCGGCCGCGGCCTGGTACCGGGCGGTGCCTGCCCCCTCGGCCACGAGCGCATCCGGGTCGAAGGTCTGGAACTTCACCACGTCGGCGCCGCACTCGGCGGCGACGTCGACCAGGGCGTGTGCCTCCGCGACGTCACCGTCATGGTTCACCCCGGCTTCGGCGATGACGCACAACGATCGTCCGCCACCTTCCTCGAAGATCGAACGAAGGCTGCCCACAGCCGGTCAGCATAGTCGTGCCGCCGAGGGCCGTGAGCCCGGCACCTGTCTAGCATGTCGATCGTCCACGTACGTGACCGTCACCGGAGGAGCTGGCTTCGATGGCCGACGAACCCAGAGTCCTGGGGGTGATCCCCGCTCGTGGCGGTTCGAAGGGGCTCCCCGGCAAGAACGTGCGCCGCATGGCCGGGATGCCCCTCATCGGGCACAGCATCGCCGCGGCCGAATTGGTCCCTCGGCTCACCCGGACCGTAGTGAGCACCGACGACCCGGGCATCGCCGCCGTGGCTCGCTCCCTCGGGGGTGATGTCCCCTTCCTGCGCCCGGGATCATTGGCCACGGACACGACGCCGATGCCACCTGTGCTGACCCACGCGCTCGACACCCTCGAGGCGCAGGACCCGCCGTACCAGATGCTGGCGCTGCTGGATCCCACCAGCCCGGCACGCGCCCCCGCCGACGTGACCCGCGCCATCGACCTGCTCGACGAGCACCCCGGCTGGGACGGAGTCGTGAGCGTCTCGGAACCGGGCTACCACCCGGCGTGGGTGGGCGTCCGCCCGGCGGCACACGATCCTGCAACGTTGACGCGGTACTTCCCAGCGGGTCGGGGCGTCACGCGGCGACAGGAGATGGAGCCCTTCCTGCGCATCAACGGGGGGGTCTACGTGTGGCGGACCGACTTCCTGCGGCAGCTCACCGGCCCCTGGATCGACGAGGGCGTGCACGGCATGGTGCAGACACCGGAGCTCTGGGCCTTCGCCATCGACCACCTCTACCAGTTCGAGATGCTCGAGGCACTGATCGCCCAGGGCGTGATTCGCTTGCCCTGGCTCGAGGACGACCAGCCCTAG
>CAZRKV010000050.1:0-4635 GCA_964600305.1 uncultured Nocardioides sp.
CGCTGGTGATGACCTTCGGCGGCGGCACCAACGAGATCCAGCGCGACATCATCGGGTACGCCGGCCTCGGCCTGCCCGCGGCGAAGCGCTGAGCGCCCCGAGAGGAGACCTGATGGACTTCACCTTCACCCCCGAGCAGGACGAGGCCGCGGCCCTGGCCGCCCGCATCCTGGGCGATCGAGCGACGCCGGAACGGATGCGCGCTGTCGAGCAGGCCGGCGACCGGTTCGACCGGGACCTGTGGGCCGAGCTGGGCCGGGCGGGCCTGCTGGCCCTCCCCCTCCCGGAGCGGTACGACGGCGCGGGGCTGGGCCTGCTGGAGGCGTGCCGGGTCGCGGTCGAGGTGGGCCGGCGGGTCGCCCCGGTCCCGTTCGCCGCCCACACCGCCGCCTGCCTGGCCCTCGCCGAGGGCGGCACCGACGAGCAGCGGGAGGCCTGGCTACCGGGGGCCGCCCGCGGCGCCACGGTGCTCACGGCTGCGGTGGCCGAGGACCGCGACCACCTGCCGGTCGCCCCGGCGACCACCGCGCAGCGCTCCGGAGCCGACTGGGTGGTGGACGGCGTGAAGACCACGGTGCCCGCCGGCTCCGGGGCCGACCTCCTCCTGGTCAGCGCGTCCGGCCCGGAGGAGCCCCTGGTGCTGCTCGTGCGGCCCGACGACGACGGGGTGACCGTCCGTTCACAGCGGATCAGCGACGGTGACACCGTGGCCCGGGTGGACCTCGACGGGGTGCGGCTCCCCCCGGAGCGGCTGCTCCAGCCGGGCGGCGGCCTGTCCCGGTTCCACGACCTGCTGCTGGTGACCGCGGCGGCCCACCAGCTCGGCGTCACCGAGGGCGCCCTGCGGCTCACCGCCGCCTACGCCGGGGAGCGGGAGCAGTTCGGGCGCCCGATCGGCACCTTCCAGGCCGTCTCGCAGCGCCTCGCGAACGGCTACATCGACACCCTGGGCCAGTGGCTGACCCTCTGGCAGGCCGCGTGGCGGCTCGCCGAGGGCCTGCCGGCCTCCGCCGAGGTCGCCACGGCCAAGTTCTGGGCCGCCGACGCGGGGCACCGGCTCGCCCACACCTGCGTGCACGTCCACGGGGGCGTGGGCATCGACCTCGACGGCGAGGCGCACCGCTACTTCACCGCGGCGAAGCGGTTCGAGCTCGTCCACGGCGGTGCTACCCAGCACGCGCTCGCCGTCGGTCGCTCCCTCGCCGGGCCCGGAGGGAGTTGACGATGCTCACGAGGTCGACCACCTCTTGGGTGAGGGCGCCGATGATCGCGGGGATGTAGCCGAACGCGGCCACCAGCATCAGCACGACGCTGAGGACGATGCCGATCCAGATGCTCTGCAGGGCGACGCTCATGGTGCGGTGCCCGATGGACACCGCCTCGGCGACCCGACCCAGGTCGTCGGTCATCACCACCACGTCCGCGGACTCGCTGGCCGCGGTGGACCCACGTGCACCCATCGCCACGCCCACGTCGGCGACGGCCAGGACCGGGGCGTCGTTCACGCCGTCCCCCACCATCATCACCGGCCGGAGCCGGTGCTGCTCCACGACACGCACCTTGTCCTCGGGCAGGAGCTCGGCGTCGATGTCGTCGATGCCGATCTCGGCGGCGACGTGCTCGGCGGTGGCCCGGGCGTCACCGGTGAGCATCATCGTCTCCTGCACCCCCAGGCGGTGCAGCCGGTCGAGGGTCGCGCGGGCCTCCTCGCGCAGCTCGTCCCGCAGGACCAGCGCCCCGGCGTACGCCCCGTCCACCGCCACGTAGACCGCGAGCTCCCCGCTGACCAGCTCCACCGGGGTGATCGGACCGGCGTGGTCGGCCACGAAGCCGCGCTTGCCGATGACCACGTGTCCGCCCTCCAGCCGGGCCGAGACGCCGTGGGTGGCGTGCTCCTCCGCTGCCAGGGCCGGCTCCAGGGCCAGTCCCCGGGCCCCCGCCGCCTCCATGACCGACCGGGCCAGCACGTGGCTGGAGTACTGCTCGGCCGAGGCGGCCAGGCGCAGCACCTCGTCCGCCCCGTGGTCCGGAGCCGCCCGCACCTCCACCAGCGTGGGTTCGCCACGGGTCAGCGTGCCGGTCTTGTCGAACGCGACCGACCGCACCCGCGCCAGTCGTTCCAGCACGTCCCCGCCACGGATGATCACCCCGGCCCGCGAGCCCCGGCCCATGCCGGAGAGGAACGCGACCGGCGCGGCGATCAGCAGCGGGCACGGCGTGGCGAGCACCAGCACCTCGGCGAACCGGGTGACGTCCCCCGACCACGCCCAGGCGATGCCGGCGATCAGGAAGGACACGGCCGTGAACGGGACGGCGTACCGGTCGGCGACCCGGACCAACGGCGCCGTGCGGTCCTGGGCCTCGGCGACGAGGGCGACGATCCGCTGGTACTGGCTCTGCTCGGCGGTGACCGTCGCGACCACCTCGATCGCGGTGCCGCCGTTCACCGCGCCGCTGAGCACCTCCCCGCCGGCCGTGCGGGTGACCGGCAGGCTCTCCCCGGTCAGCGAGGACTCGTCGAGCTCGGCCTCCGCCGAGACCAGGGTGGCGTCGACGGGGACGACCTCGGCGGGGCGGATCAGCAACCGGTCACCGGGCTCCACCTCGTCGACGGGGACGTCCTCGTACTCCCCGGTGGGGAGCTGCCGACGGGCGCGACGCGGAGCCCTCGCCAGCAGCGCCCGGAGCTCGCGCCCGGCCCTCGCGGCGGCGTACTCCTCCAGCGCCTCGCCGCCGGTGAGCATCAGGACCACGACGAGCGAGGCGACGTACTCCCCCACCACGACGGTGCTGACGATCGCCGTGACCGCGAGGACGTCGACGCCCCACCTCCCCTGCAGCAGCTGCCGGACCATGCCGACGGCCACGTGGGCGGCGACCACCAGCGCGTACCCGCTGCCGAGCCAGCGCGCACCCGTGCCGGCCTCGGCCAGGAGCAGCACGAGGACCACGGCGAGCACGACTGCGGTCGCCGCGACGAGACCGTACGCCGCGCCGAGCTGCCGTACCCGGCGGACTCGGTCCACCGCAGGGTCCTGGCGGGAGACCTGGGTGCTCACGAGCCCCAGTGTGCCGTGGGTCCGTCGGGCCTCAGGGGCCGGGTGAGAGGATCGTCAGGAGTACCGGAGTCCCACCAGGAGGAGCACCATGGCCCTGCCGTACGACGACGACCCGAAGTTCGCCGCGTACACCCACCCCGAACGCCTGGTCAGCACCACCTGGCTCGCCCGCCACCTCGGCGAGCCCGGGCTGGTGGTCGTGGAGAGCGACGAGGACGTGCTGCTCTACGAGACCGGGCACATCCCGGGTGCGGTCAAGGTCGACTGGCACCTGGACCTCAACGATCCGGTCACCCGTGACTACATCGACGGCGAGGGGTTCGCCGAGCTGATGTCGCGCAAGGGGATCGACCGCGAGACCACGGTGGTGATCTACGGCGACAAGAGCAACTGGTGGGCGGCGTACGCCCTGTGGGTGTTCACCCTGTTCGGCCACCCCGACGTCCGGCTGCTCGACGGCGGCCGCGCGGCGTGGGTGGCCGAGGACCGCGAGTTGACGACCGAGGTGCCGCAGCCGGCCCCGGTCGACTACCCGGTCGTGGAGCGTGTCGACGAGCCGATCCGCGCGTTCAAGGACGAGGTGCTGGCCTTCCTCGGGGGCCAGCTGGTCGACGTGCGCTCGCCGGACGAGTACAGCGGCAAGCGGACCCACATGCCGGACTACCCCGAGGAGGGCGCCCTGCGCGGTGGCCACATCCCCGGCGCCGAGTCGGTCCCGTGGTCGCGTGCTGCCAGGGACGACGGCACCTTCCGCCCGCGGGAGGAGCTCGAGGCCATCTATCTCGAGGAGAAGGGCCTGTCCACCGACGAGCCCGTCGTGGCCTACTGCCGGATCGGGGAGCGCTCGGCGCACACCTGGTTCGTGCTCACGCACCTGCTCGGATTCAGCGACGTGCGCAACTACGACGGCTCCTGGACCGAGTGGGGGAACGCGGTCCGCGTCCCGATCGCCACCGGCGAGGAGCCCGGGGAGGTCCCGCAGCGATGACCGAGGCGACCCACGAGCCCCAGACCGCCGACCTCCCCGAGCAGCTCGCGGAGATCGTCGAGGACTTCACCGCCGTCGGGCCCCAGGACCGCCTCCAGCTGCTGCTGGAGTTCAGCCGGGAGCTGGCGCCGCTGCCCGAGCGGTACGCCGACCACCCGGAGCTGCTCGAGCAGGTCCCGGAGTGCCAGTCGCCGATCTTCCTGGTCAGCGAGGTCGAGGGGGACGGGGACGCGGCCGTGGTGCGGCTGCACTTCTCCGCTCCCCCGGAGGCACCGACGACCCGTGGCTTCGCCGGCATCCTGCACGAGGGCCTCGACGGACTCGGGGCGGCCGAGATCCTCGGGGTGCCGAACGACTTCCCGCAGCGGCTCGCCCTCGGCGAGGCGGTGAGCCCGCTCCGGTTGCGGGGCATGGCCGGGATGTTGGCCCGCATCAAGCGCCAGGTGGCGGAGAAGACCTCGGGCGACGCCTGACCGGGCCGCTCGCCCCGGGGCCGGGGGCCCCGGCTCCGCCCAGCCGGGGGCGCCGCGCCAGCGTCGCGTCGGGCGCACGGACCAGGTCGGCCATCACCTCGGGGGGCGGGCGGCC
>CAZRKV010000050.1:4645-6069 GCA_964600305.1 uncultured Nocardioides sp.
CCAACCCGGCCCGGGGGGGGTTACCCCCGGGGGGGCCCGCCGTCCGGGGGCGGCCCCCCGGGGGGCGGGCGCCCCGGCCCCCGCGGGGGGGGGCCCCCCGCGCCACCGTCTCGTCGTACTCCCTGACCAGGTCGGCCATCACCTCGGCGACCGGGCGCACCTGGTTGGTGCGTCCCACGACCTGGCCGGCGGGCATCGAGATGGTGTCCGGGTCGTCCCCCCGGTTCATCCGGTTGTGCGCCTCGGCCACCAGCAGGTTCTGCAACGGCATCGGCAGCGGGTCGGGGGCGTCCTCGCCCTCCCAGGCCTCGGTCCACTTCGTCCGCAGCAGGCGGGCGGGCTTGCCGGTGTAGACCCGCGTGCGCACCGTGTCCCCGGACCCTGCCCGCAGCAACGCGTCCCGGATCCCGGTGCCCTCGGAGAGGTCGTACTCCTCGACGGTCAACCACAGCGACCCGGTCCAGGCACCCTGGGCACCGAGGGCCATCGCGGCGGCGACCTGGCGCCCGGACCCGATCCCGCCGGCTGCCAGGACCGGTACGTCGGGCCCCACCGCGTCGACGATCTCGGGGGTCAGCACCATCCCGGCGATCTCGCCGGTGTGGCCGCCGGCCTCGTACCCCTGCGCCACGATGATGTCCACGCCGTTCTCGACGTGGGAGAGCGCGTGCTTCCCGGCCCCGGCGAGCGCCGCCACCTTCACCCCGTGGTCGTGCGCCTGCCCGATGACGTCGACCGGGGGTGACCCGAGGGCGTTGGCGATCAGGACGGGGCGGTGGGACAGGGCCACGTCGACGTGCGAGCGGGCCACCGAGTGCAGCCAGCCCAGCACGCCCTCGCGGCCCTCCCCCTCAGGGAGTGGCGGCACTCCCAGCTTCTGGAGCGTGCGGTCGACGAAGCTGAGGTGCTCCTCGGGGATCATCGCCTGCAGGTCGACGGCCTTGCCCTCGGTCGGGACCTTCATCGGCATCACGACGTCGACGCCGTACGGCTTGCCGTCGGTGTTCTCGTCCAGCCAGTCCAGGGTGCGGTCGAGCTCCTCGGCGTCGTTGAAGCGCACGCAGCCCAGGACACCGAGGCCACCGGCCCGCGAGACGGCGGCGGCGACCTTCTCCGAGGGGGTGAACGCGAAGACCGGGACCTCGATACCGAGCTCCTCGCACAGGGGGGTCCGCATCTCAGGCACCCTCCCCACGACTCCCCCGGGCGGCATCGGCCAGCTCCCGGGCCCGCGGGTAGTTCGCCTTCCCCGTCGCGCTGCGCGGGATCTCCTCGACCCACGTCATGGACCGGGGCAGCTTGTAGCCCGAGAGGTGCTCGCGGAGGTAGGTCTGCACCTCCTCGAGCGAGGGCCGCACCTCGCCCCGCGGCTGGAGCACGGCCGAGACCTGCTGACCGTAGCTGTCGTCGGCGATGCCGACCAC